>JAZLJN010000051.1:0-39971 GCA_045617885.1 Bacteroidales bacterium
GAGAGGCCGATAACCTTAGCATAGCAGCCACCCTCGAAGTTGAATACGCCGTTGTCATCCCAACCGTGCTCGTCATCACCGATAAGGCGACGCTTTGGATCGGTAGAAAGAGTGGTCTTACCAGTACCAGAGAGACCGAAGAAGATAGCAGTCTCCTCACCATCCATGTTACAGTTAGCAGAGCAGTGCATTGAAGCGATGCCCTGGAGTGGGAGGTAGTAGTTCATCATAGAGAACATACCCTTCTTCATCTCACCGCCGTACCATGTGTTGATGTTAACCTGCTCACGTGAGGTAACGTTGAATGCAACGCAAGTCTCAGAGTTGAGGCCGAGCTCCTTGTAGTTCTCAACCTTAGCCTTTGAAGCGTTGTAGATAACGAAGTTTGGCTCGAAGTTAGCGAGCTCCTCAGCGGTTGGCTGGATGAACATGTTGGTTACAAAGTGAGCCTGCCAAGCAACCTCAACGATGAAACGAACAGCCATACGGGTATCCTTGTTAGCGCCGCAGAATGCATCAACTACATAGAGGTTCTTGTTGCAAAGCTCCTTTACAGCGAGGTTCTTAACGGTTGCCCAAACCTCCTCTGACATTGGGTGGTTGTCATTCTTGTAGCCCTCAGTGGTCCACCATACGGTGTCCTTTGAGTTAGCATCCATTACGATGTACTTGTCCTTAGGTGAACGACCTGTGTAGATACCAGTCATTACATTAACAGCATTGAGCTCGGTGTTCTTACCTACCTCATAGCCCTCGAGACCAGCCTTGGTCTCCTCCTCGAAGAGCTGCTCATAAGAAGGGTTGTGAGCAATTACGGTAGAACCGGTAATGCCGTACTTAGTCAAATCCAAATTTGCCATAATACTTGTTTAGAATATAAAGTTAAAGATTAACGAATGTTGCAGTTTTTAACGTTGCAAATATAGTCAAATTATATTAGATATACAAATACTGGCAAAAGAATTAAGCTTTTTTTGAACTCTTTTCATACCAAATGACAAGTTGGGGTTTCATTTAACCTTTCCTAGGGCTCGGATTATGTGTATTGAAGTAAAGTTTCGCAGCAGAGCTCTCCGATTGTTTGCCAAGGGTTATCTTCAAATGTCCCGAGGCCTCGGACGGGCTGTCAAGACACACTGAAAACCCTCCAGAGATCTATAAAAGCTGGTCAAGGGTCTTGTACAAGTGTCCCGAGACCTCGGACGGGATGTCAAGCTACACTGAAAATCCTCCAGAGATCTCTAAATGCTTGCCAATGGTCTTGGCGTCCATTTCATAACTTTTAAATGGATGCCAAGGATGCTGGACATCAATTTCACAACTTTTAAATGGACGCCAAGGTTGTTGGACACACAATTAACGACAGTGAAATGGACGCCAAGAGTTTTGGCAAGCATTTTAAAACCGCGGAATCGGAATCATCCACCCTTTTCGTCCTTTTTAGATATTTAAAATAGATTCTGCAGATGATAAAAGACAATAAACGAATAGTTAAATAATACATATTATATAATAATAAGGACAAATATTTGGAGATTTGATTTTAAATAATTATATTCGCGCCTCGAAAATTCACATGTACGCCCATGTCACGCATACGTATGTGATAATCTGCTAACACTCCAACCAATGAAACTCTATAAGATAGTCCTGTTCATCTTCAGCATTCTCTTCATGCTGGCGCTGACCTGCCACCTTTTCCCCAGAGAAGGTGTAGATACAGGTAGTCTCCATCTGGACTTACCCCGACTGTCTGAAGTGCTGGCAGTACAAAACGACGATGATGTTGAAGCCGAACCTGAGCTGACCCCAGAGCAGTTACTGGAACTAAAGATGCAGGAGGTCATGGCAGCCAAAGATTCTTCCTTCCTTGATTTCTGCTACAACAGTCCTATCCGAATCTCCATGCCACGGATAGATACTATCTCTGACACACGTGATCTAACCTATCTGGACCCTTTCTTTGCAGCACTGGATAGCGCACAAAGCCGTCAGGTACGCATAGTCCACTATGGAGACTCCCAGATTGAGGAGGATCGAATCACGGCCTCCCTCCGCGAGCATTTCCAGGAGCAGTTTGGTGGCTATGGTGTAGGACTCCTGCCTGCCGTGCAGACCGTAACCAAGATGACGGTTCGCCAGAGCACTTCCGTAGAGTTACCTTATTATCTGGCTTACGGACCTGCCGAGGCGCGAAAGAGTGACCGTGCCTACGGACCCATGGCGCAGATGAGTCATACTTACGGTAATGTCACGTTGCGTTACCGAACCGTAGATAATGAGAAATTCCCTCATTGCAACAGCTTTGATAAAGTCACCCTGCTACGTTCGGATGAAGAGGGAAGAATGACCTTTGAGGTACAGGAATTTGATTCTGCCCGCTCTACGGTGCAGGTCAAAGTGGAAGGACCAGCGGACATCTATGGTGTCATGCTTGACAGTAAGACAGGTGTTGTAATGGATAATATCCCAATGCGCGGCTGTAGTGGTGCCATCTTCACTGGTATTACACGCAAGACGATAGAGCCATTCTTCCAGCACGAGAACGTCCAGCTCATCATCCTGCAATATGGAGGCAACTCGGTGCCTTATCTGAAAAGCGAGGAATCACTCGACAAATACTGCAAGAGCCTGCGCCGGCAGATTGCCTATTTCCATGACATGGTGCCCGAAGCACGCATTCTCTTCATCGGTCCATCCGATATGAGTACCTACGTAAAGGGAAACCTGGCTACCTATCCGCAACTCCCCCACCTGGTGGAAATGCTTGAGGAGGCAGTGACTGCCGAAGGGGCTGCATTCTGGAATATGTATGCCGCCATGGGTGGCAAAGGATCTATGATACAGTGGGTCAATGCAAGGCCCCAGTTGGCTGGCGAGGATTATGTCCATTTTACCCACAAGGGTGCTGAGAAGGTCAGCGAACTCCTCTATGAGACCATCACAACCTACTACCAATACTACAAGTTCAGAATTGGCGAACTCTCTATTGAAATTCCTTCAGATGAAGAAACTATTTAGCATTACGATATTATTCCTTTGGATACTACAGGTGCAGGCACAGATTGATTCTGCCTACTTGAGCCTAATCTTCCCCGGATCAGATCAGGCACTGCGTCCTGTGCATGAGAAGCTATACGATCTCAGGCATACAGCCATGGCATCATCCAACCTGAACATCCTGCACATAGGAGGCAGCCATGTACAGGCAGGTATGCTGACCAATGCGGTGCGAATGCCTTTCGAACCCTGGGCAGATCACGGATTACTCTTCCCCTTCCGAGCCATAAAGACCAACGGTTCCCTCTCCTACCGTTTTGACTATACCGGAATGTGGAAAGGGAGCCGATGTGTCAATGCCGAACCTGATGCAGCATTAGGTCTGGCAGGTGCGGCAGCCATCACCAGCGACAAGACAGCCACAATCACCCTGAAACTGCGTGATGAGGGTCGCTGGGACTTTGACAGGATCACACTGCTGGGACAGGCAAGTGACAGCAGTGTGGTGCCATTTCTGATTACGAGTGCCAACGATACGGTCTGGGCAGATCCCGTGCTGACAGGTGTGACAGGTACAGGTCAGCGCTGGTGCTACAAGCTGAACCAGCCGGACAGTGTGGTGACGCTCTGTTATGAGGGACTGACCCGTGACTTGAGCAAGCTGATGAACCGAAAGATGAGTGACAAGCAGCGCCGCAACCTATACAAGCCTCTGGAGGACAGTCATTACTTCATATTGAGAGGAATGATTCCTGAAAGCGGACGTCATGGTGTCACCTACTCCGAGAGCGGCGTGAATGGTGCAGCCGTACCCTCCTGGCTTCGCACTTCTGACTATTTTGAGGAGGACCTGAGCCTGCTTCCGCCTGACCTTGTGGTATTCGGCATCGGTATCAATGATGCCAACGTACCACAGGAGGAGTTTGACACAGCTGCATTCAAACGTGACTACCGCCTTCTGATGGACAGAATGCGTAAAGTATCGCCAGATGTCCGGTTTATCTGGATTACTAACAATGACTGCGCCTATACGATAGGCAAAGGCAAGAAGGCAAGAAAGATTCCGAATCCTAATACTGAAATGGTACGCCAGGCAATGCTGGCTCTGGCTAAAGAAGAGAATGGCGCCGTGCTGGATGTGTACGGCCTGATGGGAGGCCTGAAATCCTCAGTCAAATGGCATGAGATGGGGCTGATGCAGAAAGACCGGATCCACTTCACACGCGAGGGGTACGAACTGATTGGCAATATTCTATACAAAGCGATTGACGAAGACTATCAACGATGGAACAAATTCTGATACTTATCATAGAGTACCTGAAGCATCTCTTTGCATTCGACCCGAATTCGCCTTTGCTTTTCACACAATTGAGGTTCTGGATATTCTGGGCCATTGTCTTTGTAGGATTTGCTATCGTGGCTGGTTCGGTCAAGAAGAATCAGTCAGGATCACGTATGCACCTGCCCGGATGGAGGCGACTGATGCGCAACGGCTACCTGCTTGCCATCTCGCTGCTGTTCTACTATAAGACGAGCGGACTCTTTGTCGGTCTCCTCATCTTGGTCACCTGTACGGACTATTTCATAGCCAGAGGCATACACGGTTGTAAAGTTAAAAGTGAAAAGTTAAAAGTTAAAAGTTCGGAGGAGGCAAAAAACTTAAAGTTACAAGGGCGATGGGCATTTTGTGCCAAGGCACTGCTGGTATTAAGCATCTTCATTGACCTGGGCATTCTCTGCTACTTCAAGTACAGTTACTTCTTTGCCGACGTAGTGAATCAGATATTCGGCACACACTTCGAGGTCACTAACATTGCTGCCAAGGTAGCCAATCATCTGGTGGGTCAGCCTTTCTGGAGCGTGGACAGGATCATTCTTCCTGTGGGTATCTCGTTCTACACCTTTCAGGTCATCTCCTATACAGCCGATGTGTATAAAGGGCTGATACGTCCTGTAAGGAACCTGCTGGACTTCGGATTCTACGTCTCCTTCTTCCCTCAACTGGTGGCGGGTCCTATCGTTAAGGCTTCGGATTTCATTCCACAGCTCTACCGACGCTATGCGCTGTCACGCATGCAGTTCGGCATAGCTGTATTCTGGATCCTGAATGGTTTGACCAAAAAGATTGTCATCTCTGACTATCTTGCCGTCAACTTCATTGACCGAGTCTTTGCCAATCCGCATCTCTTCTCCGGATTTGAGAATCTGGCGGCACTCTTCACCTATTCCCTGCAGGTGTATGCTGACTTCTCCGGCTATACGGATATTGCCATCGGACTATCCATGCTGATGGGCTTCTATCTGCCGCTCAACTTCAATTCGCCCTACAAGGCACAGAATGCGCAGAACTTCTGGAAGCGCTGGCACATCTCTTTGAGCCGCTGGCTGCAGACCTACCTCTACATTCCATTGGGCGGCAACAGGAACATCACCTTCGGCACTTGGTTCTGGATAGGGGTCATCACGCTGGCTGCTTTAATCCTGAGCGGCTCATATTGGGTAGGAATCATTGTGCTGCTCATTGCACTCCTGACTATATGGACCGCTATGCGCAGACCGCATAAACGCAAGCATATCTACGCCAACATGAATTCCATGATTACGATGCTGTTGGGCGGATTATGGCATGGTGCCTCATGCAACTTCATGATATGGGGCGGACTGAATGGCGTGGGCATGGTAGTCTTTAAGTTCTGGCGTGATCTGCATACAGTAGGCAGAATCATAGTATCGGCTTATTCACTGGTGATCCTGCTTCTGCTCAAACACTTCATTGCCGGCGCTACCCCATTATGGAACGTGCTGCTGGTATTCATGATCTTCGTACTTATAAGTATGTTCATCAAATGCTGGTATCAGTACTTCTCTACGCAGGATGACCGTCGCAGGCTGATGGGGTTGCCACATCATATCGGGGTATGCTGGAGCGTGCTGGTCACCTTCACGTTCATCACCTTCACCCGACTGTTCTTCCGTTCAGGCTCCAACCTGGATCCGGCGGTGGCAAACGAGACGGCATGGAACATAGCCAAGAGCATGATAGAGCGAATCGGCAGCGAATGGACTGTATCTCCGCTTGAAGTCATCCCCGCCTACTGGCAGGTGTTCACCCTCTTCGTCATCGGTATGGCTATCCATTGGCTACCGGAGAGGCTCAAAAGGAAATATCGCTACAGCTTTGCCAAGCTGCCACTGCCCGTAATGGCTGTGGTCTGCGTCATCATAATCTGCATCATCTACCAGTTTGTAACTGCCGAGATGCAGCCATTCATCTATTTCCAGTTCTAAATTGCACAACAAGAAACGCAGCTTCATTTGCTGTATAATTAATAATCCATAACAAAATATCTATGGCAGAACAGAAAGAATTCAAACGCACGCTGGTTACCGCAGCGTTGCCTTATGCCAATGGTCCTGTTCACATTGGCCATTTAGCTGGCGTCTATGTACCAGCAGACATCTATGTACGTTATCTCCGACTGAAGAAGCGCCCTGTACTCTTTGTGGGTGGTTCGGACGAACACGGTGTGCCAGTTACCATCCGTGCACGTAAGGAGGGAATCACCGTGCAGGATGTTGTGGACCGCTATCATTATCTGATCAAGGATTCGTTCGAGAAATTCGGTATCTCATTCGATATCTATTCGCGTACCACTTCAGAAATCCACCATAAGTTTGCAAGTGACTTCTTCCGCAAGCTCTATGATGAGGGCAAGTTCATTGAGCAGACTACAGAGCAGTTCTATGACGAAGAGACTCATGAGTTCCTGACCGACCGTAACATTCGTGGCGAGTGCCCACGCTGTCATGCACTTGGTGCCTATGGTGACCAGTGTGAGAAATGTGGTGCAACCCTCTCGCCAGAGGAGCTCATCAATCCATACAATGCCGTAAATGGTAATCCTCTGGTCAAGAAGGCTACCTCTCACTGGTACCTCCCACTTGACCAGCACCAGGAATGGCTGGAGAAGTGGATACTCCGTGATCACGAGGAGTGGCGTCCTAATGTATATGGCCAGTGTAAGTCTTGGCTTGACGGCGGTCTGAAGCCACGTGCCGTAACCCGCGACCTAGACTGGGGTATTCCAGTACCTGTAGAGGGAGCAGATGGCAAGGTGCTCTATGTATGGTTTGATGCACCTATCGGCTATATCTCAAATACCAAGGAGCTGTGTGATGCCAAGCCTGAACAGTGGGGAACCTGGCAGGAGTGGTGGCAGAATCCGGAGAGCCGTATGATTCACTTCATCGGCAAGGACAACATTGTGTTCCACTGCATCGTATTCCCAGCTATGCTCAAGGCACACGGTGACTACATCCTCCCGGATAATGTTCCTTCAAATGAGTTCCTGAACCTGGAGGGCGATAAGATTTCTACCTCGCGCAACTGGGCTATCTGGCTCAACGAATATCTGGTAGATATGCCAGGCAAGCAGGATGTGCTCCGTTATGTGCTGACTGCGAATGCCCCAGAGACCAAGGATAATGACTTCACATGGAAGGACTATCAGGCACGTAACAACAATGGGCTGGTTGCCATCTTCGGCAATTTCATCAACCGTGCCATGAAGCTCACCGAGAAGTACTTTGACGGCAAGGTTCCTGCCTGCGGCGAGCTGACTGACTATGACAAGCAGACCCTGGCTGAATTCATGGACGTAAAGGCTAACGTAGAATCACTGCTGGAGAACTTCAAGTTCCGCGATGCACAGAAGGAGGCAATGGAGCTGGCGCGTATCGGCAACAAGTATCTGGCAGAGACAGAGCCTTGGAAGGTAGCCAAGGAGGATATGAACCGTGTGGCAACCATCATGAACCTCTCACTGCAGATCTCTGCTAATCTTGCCATCGCCTTTGAGCCATTCCTGCCATTCTCTGCCGAAAAGCTTCGCACTATGCTGGGCATGGAGAGCTTCGAGTGGGAGAATCTGGGCAGAACAGACCTGCTTGAGGCTGGTCATCAGCTGGGCGAATCAGTATTGCTGTTCGAAAAGATTGAGGATGACGTCATTCAGGCACAGCTTGACCGTCTGGCTCGCATCAAGGAGGAGAATGACAAGGCTGCACTGGCTGAAGCCGAGAAGAACTGGCGTCCAGAGCCAGTGGCTGCAGAGGTTCCATTCGAGGACTTCGCTAAACTCGATATCCGCACCGCTACTGTGCTTGACGTCAAGCCTGTGAAGAAGAGCGACAAGCTGCTTCACTTCACTCTGGATGATGGTACGGGCGAACCTCGCACTATCCTCTCTGGTATTGCACAGCATTATCCAGATCCTTCTGTACTGGTAGGTAAGCAGGTACTCTTCGTGGCTAATTTCGCACCAAAGGTTATGCGCAACATTCCATCATGCGGCATGATCCTCTCGGCAGTAAATTTCGATGGCTCACTGCATGTAGTAACCACTGAGGATAAAGTAAAGAACGGTAGCAAAGTTTGCTGATGAACAAGCAACTGTTTTTGACATTTATGAAAATTGGCGGGTTCACCCTGGGAGGTGGACCCGCCATGGTTCCCATGATGGAACAGGAGGTAGTGAATCACAATCACTGGCTGACGCGTGAGGAATTCCTCGATATCCTGGCAGTATCACAGGCTACTCCGGGCATTTTTGCCGTGGATATGGCTTCGCATATCGGATACAAGCTGGGAGGAGTCCGTTCAGGAATATGGGCTGCTCTGGGAGTAGTAGCTCCCTCTTTGGTCATTATCCTGATCATAGCCATCATATTCGCACAGTTCCGTGACAATGTATGGGTAGAGTGCGCTTTCAAAGGAATCCGACCGGCAGTAGTTGCACTTCTTGCCATTCCTGTATTCTCAATGGCGAAATCAGCTAAGATAACAAAGAAGAACTGCTGGATTCCCATTGTGAGCACTACACTGATCTGGTTGGTTGGCATCTCCCCTGCCCTGATTATCCTTGTGGCAGCCATCAGCGGCTTCTCATGGGGATGGTACCAGAAATCTCGAAAATAAAAAAAAACAGAACATTAGAAGATTATGATATTCCTGAAACTCTTCTGGACATTCTCATACATCGGACTGTTCAACTTCGGAGGCGGTTACGCCATGCTTTCGTTCATACAGCAGGAGGTAGTGTCAAAAGCCGGATGGCTGAGCGATTCAGAATTTACTGACATCGTAGCCATCAGCCAGATGACTCCGGGACCAATAGGCATCAACTGCGCTACCTACGTTGGATATACTGCTGTGATGAATGACGCGTGGGTGCAGTCGCTTGAAATAGAACACGCGGCTCACATCTTGGGCATTCTCGGTTCAGTGCTGGCTACACTCTCCGTAATCTGGCTGCCATTCATCGTCATGATTCTGGTGTCAAAACTGATTTTGAAGCACAAGGAGAGCATCGTGACCAAAAGTATCTTCATGGTGCTCCGACCTGCCATCATCGGACTTCTCGCCTCTGCGGCATTAAGTCTAATGAATAACGCCAACTTCGGACACCCTTCGGAGAGTATGCTTCACTTCTGTATCAGCATAGTCATCTTCGTAAGCGTCTTTGTTGGCGTCAGAAAATATAAATGGAATATTATCTACACGACCCTGTTCTGCGGTCTGCTCGGAATATTCCTATATGGAGTGATGGGGATTCACTAAGGGAGGAATTTGGGGTTTGACGTTTATGGATATTGAGGATATTAGGGATATCCTTAAATCCCTAATATCACGAATATCACGAAACAAAAGTAATAGAGATAATTCGGTTTTAGAATTTGACAAGGATTCGGAATACCTTACCAGGATTCTTATCCCACCATTCCATTACCTCTTCGCAATCCTCCGGTTCGACAACCTTACTGATCAGCTCATCCATCGGACAAGTACCACGCTCCAGATAATGGATTACGGCGCGGAAATCTGAAGGCATAGCATTGCGCGAACCGCGAATATCAAGCTCCTTCTGCACAAAGTATTTTGTCTGGAAGGAGACTTCTGTCTTTGCATATCCGATACAGATAACACGACCCGTGAAGGCTACCTCATCAACTGCCATCTGATAGGTTTTCGCACTACCTACGGCTTCGATCACTACGTCTGGACCATAGCCTGAAGTGAACTCCAGAAGTCGGGCGTGAACATCCTCTGTCAAAGTATTCACAGTATAGCTGGCGCCCATACGCTTGGCTAAAGCGAGCTTATCATCATCAATATCGGCAGCCACGACGGTAGCTCCACGCTGCGAGGCGCGAACTACGGCACCTAAACCTACCATACCGCAACCAATGACCAGCACTACATCAATATCGGTCACTTCTGCACGCGATACGGCATGGAAACCAACACTCATCGGCTCAATCAGCGCACAGTTACGAGGAGTCATCAAGCCAGCTGGAATAACCTTCTCCCAAGGCAAAGCGATATACTCGCGCATAGCACCATCACGCTGCACGCCCAACGTCTCATTATTCTTACAGGCATTGACGCGACCATTGCGACATGAAGCGCACTTGCCGCAATTAGTATATGGATTGACGGTAACGGTCATTCCTGGTTTCAGTCCCTCGGGCACCTCCTTACCAACAGACTCAATGATGCCACCTACTTCATGACCTGGTATGACAGGCATTTTTGCCAAGGCATTCTTACCGCGCCAAGTATTGATATCTGAACCACAGAAACCGACGTAAGCCAAACGTATCAGCACCTCATTGTCCTTGCATACTGGTTTCTCCAACTCGATGACTTCGAGTTTTCCTATCTCTGAAATTTGTACTGCTTTCATATTTTTTATTCTGACATATTTTTGATATAAGGCAGTTCTATGAGCGAATCAAAACCATAGAACCGACGGGCATTCTCGCCCAGGAACATTCTCTTCTCGGATTCAGAAAGTTCATCCGACTTGAGGATAAAGTCGTATGACATCTTATAAGTAATAGCGGTGATGGTACGTGGATAGTCACTACCCCACATCAGCTTCTCCATTCCCACGAGGTCGGCTGCCTCACGGATTGCCTTTACAGCACTTGGGAAAGGATAAAATTCTGCATTGAAAAGCCAGGTAATACCTCCCGACTCTACATATACGTTCGGATGACGCGCCAAACGAATCTGCTGGAGCCAATCAGGATAGGTCACCATACCAAAATGACCGATAGCAATGCGCAGATTGGGATAGGTGGCAATAATCTCTTCGACCTCCTCCAACTGGGAGTTATCCTCATGGAGGCAGAGTGAAAGATACATGTTATGCTCCTGCAGAAGACGATACATCTCCATGAACTCTGGATCGTTGAGATGACGGGTTCCTTCAGGCAACTGCAGACGATGCCCCGGAATAGCCATACCGGCATAGATCCCAGATTGAATCAAAGAGGTAGCCGCAGGAAGGAAACCAGCCTTGCGGAAGTCGCACATGGCACATACCTTGAACCGATCCGGATAGTTGCGTACAACCTCTGCCAAATAATCATTCTGTTCGCCATCAATGAACTCCTGTACCACCACGGCTGCTGATACCTGCGCGTAATCCATATTGGAGAGAAAGACTTCAGCAGAATTCTTGCCATCAATCATGAAAGGCGGCATCATCTGGACCTCCTGCCCAAAGAAAATTGAGCGAGATCCATTAGGTGATAAAGTGCGAATGGGATAACCATTCACAACCGTATCCTGACGTGACCACAGATGGCTATGTGCATCAATAATCTTCATGGCTAGTAGCAATTATGAGTTCTTCCAACGCACACGCATCTGGTCACCAATAATCTCCTGTACCTCATGAACGAGATCCCAATCAATAGGCGACTCTGCGTACTCGATGTTCTTACGGACATTGACCGGATTAGCAGAACTGAAAAGTGTGGTAGCTATACGAGGATTGCTGATAGCATACTGAATGGCAAGTTTCTCAATAGGATAACCTTTCGCATTGCAATGATCCACAGCACGTCGGCAAGCCTCTACCAGAGCCTTGGGGGCAGGGTGCCAGTCAGGAACACCACGACTGGAAAGAAGACCCATAGAGAGTGGTGACGCATTGATAATACCTACATTACTGGCCTCAAAGAAATCAAAATACTCATTGAGCAGCTCATCGTTGAGCGAATAGTGGCAGAAGCAGAGCGTTGCCTCTACCGTGCCTGGTTCGACATGCTCTATCACCCATTTGATATTCTCCGGCTGAAGGTCTGTAATACCAACGTGGCTTACCAACCCCTTATTCTTCAATTCAACCAATGCTGGGAGTGTTTCTTCGGCAACTTTCTGCAATCCGCCAGGGAGAGATGCCTGGAATTCGATATCATGGACATTGATCAGATCGATATGATCAACATGAAGGCGCTCCATGCTCTCATAGACACTATCCGTGACACGCTTGGCACTATAATCCCAAGTATTGACGCCATCTTTTCCATAACGACCTACCTTGGTAGAGAGGTAATACTTATCGCGAGGAATCTGTGCAAGTGCCTTGCCCAAAACGGTCTCTGCCTTGTAGTGACCGTAATAAGGGGATACGTCAATGAAGTTCATGCCACCTTCGATGGCTGTGAATACAGAATTAATGGCCTCATTCTCGTCAATGTTACGGAATACGCCACCCAGGGATGAAGCGCCGAAGGAGAGTGCGGACACCTTCATACCTGTTTTGCCGATTTCATGATAAAGCATAGTATATTAATAAAGATTAATGTTGCTCAAGTTTCGCGAACTATACTTGAGAAGTTAAATATTATGCAAACTTTTTGAGTGATTCATAAAGCGCAGCATTCTCCTCTGGAGTGCCTACTGTAATGCGAAGACAACCCTCGCACAATTGTACCTTATTACGATTACGGACAATGATGCCCTGCTGCTGAAGGTACTTATAGATAGCGTCAGCGTCACTCACCTTCACCAAAAGGAAGTTGGCATCTGAAGGATAAATATTCTTGACACAAGGCAACGAAAGAAGCAAATCATGGAGAACAACGCGCTGTTCGAGTATCTCTTGTACCTGCTTACGCTGCTCGTCCGGATCAGAAAGCACGCTGATAGCCTGCTGCTGGGTCAAATGATTGACATTATAAGGATATTTTACCTTATTGAAGAAACCAATGAGGGTAGCAGAAGCAAAAGCGATACCACAGCGGATGGCAGCCTGTCCCCAAGCCTTTGAGAGGGTCTGAAGGACGATGAGATTTTCGTATGCAGGAAGGAGTGTCAGCAACGATGGCTTTGATGAGAAATCAATATAAGCTTCATCCACTACCACAATCTTATTAGGATATTGCTGAAGGAACCACTCAATTTCAGAGAGTTCGAAAGCATTGCCTGTAGGATTGTTCGGCGAACAAATCCAGATTACTTTGGTTCGGTCGTCAATACGATCAACAAGCGCTAGCCTGTTAATCTGGAAATCTTCAGTCAGCGGGACAGCACGGTACTGTATATCATTAATATCAGCACAAACCTGATACATGCCATAAGAGGGCGAAATAGCCACGACATTATCAATACGAGGCTGGCAGAAGATACGATAGATCAAATCGATGGCTTCGTCACTACCATTACCCAGGAAAATCTGCTCCACTCCTACTCCCTTCAACAGAGAAAGAAGTGCTTTGACCTCCAACTGGAGCGGATCAGGATAACGGTTCACTCCATTATTATACGGATTCTCGTTGGCATCAACATAGACGCTTGCCTCCCCTTTGAACTCATCACGAGCACATGAGTAAGGCGCAAGCGCCATGATATTGGGACGTATTATTGATTCAAGATTCATATTGTACAAGCTGATTCTGGATTATATTTCTTTGAGACGAACAGTAACGGCATTCTTATGAGCGTCAAGCTGTTCATTCTGCGCCATTATCTCAATGACTGGACCAAGGTCACGCAGACCCTCACGTGTAATATGCTGGAAAGTAACTTTGCGCATATAAGAATCAAGATTCACGCCATTGTATGCCTTTGCATAGCCGTTGGTTGGCAAAGTATGGTTGGTACCACTGGCATAATCTCCAGCACTTTCAGGACTATAAGGACCCAGGAAAACACTACCGGCATTGCGTACCTGTTCGGACAATTCCATGAAATTGACGGTATTGAGAATCAGGTGCTCTGGAGCATATTCATTGACAATCTCCATCAATTCTGTCTGATCACGCAGCACAACGACCTTGGAATGCTCAAGAGACTTACGGGTAAGCTCCTGACGATGTAAGGCAGCCAACTGACGCTCCATTACCTCAACAAAATCATCTGCCACTTTCTCTGAGTCTGTAAAGAGTATCGCCTGTGAATCTGCCCCGTGCTCTGCCTGACTCAAGAAGTCTGATGCCACATATTCAAGGTTAGCTGCGGCGTCAGCCACAACTGCGACTTCTGACGGACCGGCAGGCATATCAATGGCTACGTCACGAAGAGAGACGAGCTGTTTTGCCATTTGCACAAACTGATTACCTGGACCGAAGATCTTATATACCTTTGGAACAGACTCTGTGCCATAGGCAAGGGCTCCGATAGCCTGCACGCCACCAACTTTGAATACTTCTGTAACACCAGCTGTACGAGCAGCATAGAGAATGGCAGGATTTACTTTGCCTTCTGCATTGGGAGGAGTACAAAGTACAATCTTACTGCAACCAGCTATCTTGGCAGGGATGGCGAGCATCAGCACTGTACTGAAAAGAGGTGCCGTTCCTCCTGGGATATACAAACCTACACGATCAATGGGAATAGACTTCTGCCAACAGGTGACGCCTGGTTGAGTCTCAACCTTATTCAATACAGAATGCTGGGACTCATGGAAACGGCGGATATTAGCTGCTGCCTGCTGAATAGCGGAAGCAAGGGATGAATCGATCAAGGAAACAGCTTCGTCAAATTCCTGCTCACTGACTTTCAGATTCTGAAGGGTACAATGATCAAACTTCTCTTCTAACTGACGAAGCACAGCATCGCCTCCATTACGAATATCATTCAGCAATCCGCTGACTAAATCTCGAAGCTGACTATTGTCAAAAGTGGGTCTCTTGACAATGTCTGCCCATTCACTCCGTTCTGGGTATTTATAGATGGTCATAGTAAGTATCTGGTCAAAAATTGTTTATTTAATCCATATTTACTGCTTAGTACTGATTTTTCAGCATCGTGCAGTATATAAAGAGTATAAATTTTGAAGGAATACTTAATCCTGGAAATTCAATTACATTACAATCTTCTCAATGTTCATTGCCAGAATGCCTTCTGCACCAGCAGCCTTCAATTTGCCAACAAGCTGCCAGAAAAGCTTCTCACTAATTACAGTGTGAACAGCATGCCAGCCTGGAGTAGCCAGATCAATCACGGTTGGAGCCTTGCTGGCTGGCAACATGGCAAGAATAGCATCAAGAGATTCGGTAGGAACGTTCATCATCACATATTTCTTATCCTCGGCACTGCGAACGGCCTCAAAACGGAACATCAGTTCCTCCAGTATCTCCTGCTTCTCTGCATCAAGATTATTATTGGCAATAAGGACAGCCTCGCTTTCTACTACGACCTCAACCTCTTTCAGCCGGTTACTTACCAGAGTTGATCCACTTGATACTATATCAAAAATAGCATCTCCAAGACCGATATTTGGACTGATCTCTACTGATCCTGTAATGACATGAATATCGGCTTTGATTCCATTCTTATCAAGCCACTGCTGGAGAATGACTGGATAGCTTGTAGCAATCTTCTTACCATTGAACCATTCGATGCCAGGATAATCTATAAGTTGAGGAATAGCCAACGAGAGACGACATTTTGAGAAACCGAGATTCTTCACAATCTTTGCTGGCTTCTGACGTTCGTTAAATTCGTTCAAACCCACAATACCAACATCTGCTACACCATTAGCAACACACTCTGGGATATCATCATCACGAAGATAAAGAACCTCAAGAGGAAAATTCTTTGAGGGAATGAGCAAGGTTCGCTTGGCATTGCTCAACTTGATTCCTGACTCTTTCAACAGGTCCATACAGTCTTCAAACAGACGACCCTTCGATTGGATAGCGATACGCAACATAATATTTCTTAATGATTGATTTTGGACAATAAATTATCAGTGATAATACTGATATCGGAAAATAAAAAAAGCTCGCCCATATAAATTAGGCGAGCTCTTATATATTATATAATGTGTATATACACAACGACACTGCTCACCTTACAGATGGGTTACCATGATGATGATGATGGTGATGCATTGTCATATCTGATAATACAAATTACTTAATAGTTCATTTATTTACGACGCAAATATACGAGTTATTTTTCACTTTGCCAAATAATTTGCAAAAAAAATCACAAATTATCGCCAAATCCGATTATTTTACGTATATTATCTCATGATTGTCTGTTGAAACTTGAATATTTTTATGCCTTCAGCGCAGCAATAGCTTCCTTAATGGCAGCAATCTTTGCTTCGGCATCAGCCTTCTTCTTCTGCTCGTTAGCTACAACCTGTGCAGGAGCTCCATTAACGAACTTCTCGTTGCCAAGTTTCTTCATAACACTGGCAAGGAAGCCCTCATTATACTTCAGATCAGCCTCAAGCTTGGCAAGCTCCTCCTCCACGTTGATGCTTGCGCCAAGAGGAATGGCATATTCTGTAGTACCCACGAGGAATGAAGCACAGATACCTGTCTTCTCACTTACGCTAATAATAGAAGAGGTATTGGCAGCCTTTGCAATTACACAATTCAAGCTCTCAAGAGGATTGTTACCTACTACATTCAGTTCAACGGCCTCCTTTGGCGACATCTGCTTCTGCGCACGAACGGTACGAATGTTGGCAATCAATTCCTTTGCGGCTTCGAAACAAGCAATTAACTGACTCTCTTCAGTAGAAAGAGACTCATATTTAGGCAAGGTCTCGAACATGATGCTTTCGCCCTCCTTGCGCTCTGTAATACTCTGCCACAATGCCTCGGTGATGAATGGCATGAATGGGTGAAGCATCTTGAGCAGAGTGTCAAAGTAACCGATAGTCTTCTCATAAGTAACCTTATCGATAGGTTGACCGTAGGCTGGCTTGACAAGTTCGAGATACCATGCAGAGAACTCATCCCAGAAGAGCTTATAGACAAGCATCAGAGCTTCCGAGAGACGATACTGCGAGAACTGATCCTGCAACTCATAGCCAACCTGCTTGAGCTTGGCATCGAACCATTCACAAGCCTTTTTTGCTGCCTCCGTCTGTGGGATATCGGCAGTCTGCCAACCCTGAACGAGGCGGAAGGAATTCCAGATCTTGTTATTGAAGTTACGACCCTGTTCACAAAGGCTGTCGTCGAAAAGAATATCGTTGCCAGCTGGAGCCGAGAGCATCATGCCCATGCGGACACCATCAGCACCAAAACGAGCGATAAGGTCGAGCGGATCAGGAGAGTTACCGAGTGACTTTGACATCTTACGTCCGAGCTTATCACGCACGATACCTGTGAAATATACATGCTTGAATGGCATCTTGCCCTGATACTCATAGCCTGCCATGATCATACGAGCTACCCAGAAGAAGATGATATCCGGACCTGTTACAAGATCGGCAGTTGGATAGTAATAGTTGATCTCCTCATTATCTGGATTCTCAATGCCATCGAACAATGAGATAGGCCAGAGCCAAGAAGAGAACCATGTATCAAGAGCACCTTCATCCTGAACGAGCTGATCAGCAGAAGTGATGCTAGGATCAATAGCCTGTGCTTTGGCGAGAGCTTCTTCTGCTGATGGAGCAACAACGTACTTGCGATCCTCATCCTTAACACCATCCTGACCAGGCAAGAAATAGGCCGGAATGCGATGACCCCACCAAAGTTGACGAGAGATACACCAGTCCTTGATATTCTCGAGCCAGTTACGATAAGTTGACTTATACTTGGCTGGATAGAACTGAATATCATCATTCATTACTGGTGGCAAAGCAATGTCAGCAAAATGCTGCATACGGATAAACCACTGAAGTGAAAGACGTGGCTCAATAGGCACATTAGTACGCTCTGAATATCCTACCTTATTGTCATAATCCTCCTGTTTCTCAAGAAGACCTTCAGTAGCAAGATCAAGAGCAATCTGCTTACGGCAGTCAAAGCGATCCATACCGACGTACATGCCAGCAGCTTCAGAAAGAGTTGCATCTGGGTTAAATACATCAATGGTCTCAAGATTATACTTCTGACCAAGTGCATAGTCATTAACGTCATGAGCAGGTGTTACCTTAAGGCAGCCAGTACCGAACTCGATCTCTACATAACGGTCTTCAATAATTGGTACAACGCGTCCTACCTTTGGAACGATAACCTTCTTTCCTTTGAGCCAGGTATTCTTTGGGTCTTTAGGATTGATGCATACGGCAACGTCGCCCATGATAGTTTCTGGACGAGTGGTTGCTACTACAGCATAACGGCGACCCTGTGGATCACGATGTATAACCTGACACTTAACAGTTGGATCAAACTCCTTATCATTATTGCAGATAACAATGGCATCTGGCTCCTCACCATCAGTGCTACCAGCAGGCTCATCTACATAATACTTCATATAATAGAGCTTTGAATGCTCATCATGATAGATTACCTCTTCATCAGAAAGGGCTGTCTGACGCTCAGGATCCCAGTTAACCATGCGAAGACCGCGATAGATAAGACCCTTGTCATAGAGATCACAGAAAACCTTGATTACAGCACGGCTGCGAACCTCATCCATTGTGAAAGACGTACGATCCCAGTCACAAGAGCAACCTAACTTACGAAGCTGCTTCAAAATGATTCCACCATGCTCGTCTGTCCACGCCCATGCATGCTTAAGGAATTCTTCACGGGTGAGATCACTCTTCTGAATACCCTGCTCCTTCAGACGCTTGATAACTTTAGCCTCTGTAGCGATTGAAGCATGGTCAGTGCCAGGCACCCAGCAGGCATTCTTACCCTCCATGCGAGCACGGCGAACAAGAATATCCTGAATAGTCTCATTAAGGACGTGTCCCATGTGAAGCACACCGGTTACATTCGGTGGTGGGATTACTACGGTGTAAGCCTCACGGCCATCGGGTTTTGAGCTGAAAGCCTTATTGGCCATCCAATACTCATACCATTTATCCTCTACTTCAGAGGGATTATATTTTGATGCAAGTTCCATTAGAAAGATAGGAAATATAAATTATGAAAATTAGTCGTTGTATGACAGGTGAAAAATACCTGTAGTATTAATACTCATCAAAGGAAATCAAAGAAATTCATAGCTGTGTTTGTGAACATGGCAATGTGATTTCTATTGATTTCCTTTGGAGGAGGGATATCAAGTGAATAGAATTATCCCTCAGCAATCTTCTTCTTGAGCTCTTCGATTTCAGCCTTCAGGTCATTCATCTTGCTCTGCATGAGTGAAACCATACCGTTGCCGCTCTTGCTCTTGCTTGTAAGGAAGCCCAAGTTGTTCTCGTAGGTCTTGAGGTCGCTCTGAAGTCTTTCAAGTTTGCGCTGGAGAGTATTGCCATCAGAGATGCGGCTGACACGCTCCTTCATATTCTCAAGGCGACGACGCTGTCCCTTCATGTCAAGCTTCTCATAGAAGAAATCGGTCACCTCCTTGTACTGTGCCTGAAGCTTATCCTTCTCCTTGAATGGCACATGACCTACCTCTGCCCATTTCTGTTGCAGATCACGGACTACCTGAACAGTAGCGTTTTCAACATTCTCTTTCAGTGCTGCAAGTGCTGCAAGAATCTCCTGCTTCTTCTCCAGATTAGCACGCTCAATTGCTCGCTCACCTCCTACTGCCTCTTCTTTTGCCTTGAAGAAAGCATCGCAGGCAGACTTAAAGCGATCCCAGATCTGTTGACTGTTCTTGTGAGGCACAGGACCAATGGTCTTCCAGTCATTCTGGAGTTTTACAAGCACATCAGTAGTCTTACGCCATTCAGTGCTGTCCTTCAAAGATTCTGCCTTTTCGCAAAGTTCAATCTTGCGCTTAAGGTTATCGCTCAATTCAGAATGAATCTCCTTATAGTAATCGGCCTTTGCCTTAAAGAAAAGATCGCACAACTGACGGAAGCGATCAAACAGGACATTGTTGGCCTTCTTGCCAGCAACTCCAATCTTTTTCCATTCATCCTGGAAAGCGAGCACTACTTTGGTAGCATCCTCCCATCCCTTTGTTGTGGTGAGTTGTGAAAGGTCGATAGCCTGCAGTTTGTCACAGATAGCAGTCTTACTAGCCTCATTTGCTGTCTCCTGTGCCTTGATAGCCTCGAAGTGATCAGCATGACGTTTGTTGATAACAGTGCTGGCAGCTTTGAAACGTGCCCACATCTCTTCGCGTACGGCTGGAGCTACAGGACCGATGATACGCCACTGGTCATGCATCTCCTGAAGCTGACGGAAAGCAGCAACCGGATCACTCAATTCCTGGAGTTTTTCAGCGGCATCACAGAGAGCCTCTTTAGCCTCCTGATTCTTGCGGAAATCATAGTCGCGAAGCTCTTTATTAATCTTAAGGGCATCATAATACTGCTCATTAAGCTGGGTGAAGCGCTTCCAAAGCGCGGCAACTTCCTGCTGATCTACAGCACCGACCTCCTTAAACTGCTTCTGCAGATCCTGGAACTCATTATATTTCTGTCCGACATTCTCGGCATCAGAAGCAATAGCTTCCATCTGCTCAAGGATTTCGTTCTTCTTGGTCAGATTTGCGGCATATTCCTCCTCACGTGCCTTGAGCATTGCAGCACGCACATCTTTCTGGATGTTGAGAAGTTCCTTGAGACGAGGCTCGAGTTCATCAGTCTTAGATTCGTAAGCAGCAGGATCACCATCACCTTCAAGGAAGGCTTTCATCTCAGCATCAGTCTCCTGCTGACGAAGCTTATAATAAAGCATCTTCAAGAGTGCAATCTCATTCTTGGCATCATCTGTGGCTTCACCAACAATCTGAGCCAATCGGTCAATGATCTCCTGACGATTGACATAAATCTTCTTATCAGTGAGGTTCATTTCCTCTACCTGGTTATTATCAACAATCTCTGTCATAAATTTAAAAATTAATGTGCGCAAAGATACAAAATATTTCTGACAAAACCATTCGTTTTGTTGAAAATATTGTAATAAAAGCTTAAAATTGTGGTGATTTATGAGTTTTTACAATATTGACTTCCGTTTTTGGTAATCATTGTGAAGACTTATCCAACAATTCGAGATATCCGAATCCTTGATTGATATGATCTCCAATGCCGCACACATAAGCCATTTCTTGCAGTGACGGATCCAAAACAAGACGGAATTTAATCATATAACCGATTACCTTCTGGTAGTTGACGCTACCAGAATACAATGATACTGCTTTACGTTTTTCAGCACGAAGTAACTGGAAACTGAAACGACGGTCACCCACATAAGGTTTCTTATGAATAAACTCCCATCGGTCAATCAGATTCTGTACAAAGAACTCTGAAAAATAGCGGTTCTGCGGGAAGAGATATTCTATGCTTTTATTGGGACGAACACCCAAAACGACAACCGGTGACAATGACTGGTACTTCATCACCTGTGTGTAAACTACAGGTGAAACGACGTCAAGCGAAACAATGCGGAACAATACCTTTGAGATCTGATCTCCTAATAAGATTTCTTGGTTATCAAAGACAGAATGGAGGAATTGCTCTGTGTTTATCTCTGGCAATAAAGAAATCCAAAGCTGGACACGAGGCACATTGATCTGCAAGCGGTCACCCTGAACATAGATCTTTGGTACATAAAGATTACTGATGGCATAGAGATTGAACTGTTGAGCTTCTTCAACAGTAAAACCATTGTCCAACAACCATTTTGAATATTCACTATTGTTGGACGTCAGAAGATTTTTGATAGCTACAGAGAGTTCATACTGATAACTAATCGGAAGAACCGTACCGTATGAATCCTGAACAACTTCGAGAGTTAATTTATAACGCACAGTGATAATGAGATGAGAGACTCAGCTTATAAACAATTAATGAAAGCGTGAATCAGTTAATAATAAAGTGAGAGTTGATACAATAGTGAGCGTGATTCCCCAACAAAATGAGAGCTCAAGGGTTTTGGGACGACGTCAGGTTAGTTCATTTACTTACAATTTAGTTCATTTATTAAATGGATAGTGTGTACAGAAGCAAGAGCTGCTGTTTCGGTTCGAAGTCGCTGTTCACCTAAAGAGATAGCCTGATAGCCGTTCTTGATAGCCAGATCAATCTCTTCTGGACTGAAATCGCCCTCTGGACCGATTAATACACGCACCTTTTCGTTAGGGCAGATCATTTTGGAGAGCAGCTGACGAGGCTGATCAGCAAAACAGTGTGCCACGAACTTCTGTCCGTCAAAAGGTTCCTGCAGGAAATGCTTAATATCCTGCATCTCTTCAATTACTGGGATTGTTGCCTTCAGGCTCTGCTTCATGGCAGAAACTGCAATTCTGCGCATTCTTTCCGTCTTCAGTTCCTTACGTTCACTGAAACGGCACTTCAGAGGAATGAAGCGATCCAATCCCATCTCTGTAGCTTTCTCCAAGAACCACTCCATCCTGTCAAGATTCTTGGTTGGAGCCACAGCTATCTCCACTCCATAAGACCAATGCAGGTCCTCATGAGTGGAGAGTATTTCTACTGCACAATGCTTTGGATGCGCAGAAGTAATCCTGCAATGATACCATACACCCATTCCATCAACAACCTCTATTTCATCTCCCTCAACATGACGGAGCACACGCACAGCATGTCCAGACTCTTCTTCAGGAAGTTCTGGACATGTCATTATATCAGGAGCATAGAAAATAATCACGTGGATGAAATATTTGGGTGAAAGAATTATGTTGCTTTTACTTTCTTGTATTTGTTCATGCTACTTTCAAACACATGTGTAGAATCATGATTTACTAGTTTCTATTAATCATGTTGCTCTCACATACTAGGGCAGAATAATAATTAACAAGCTTCTATTAATCATGCTTCTTTCACATGCTTGTACTTGAACAAGAAAGCAAAAGCAAAAGCCACAACAAGAGCAAATGCGGCAAAGATGTACCAAGCAGTTGACCAGCCCTGCATACGCATGACGTCAGTCGCATCATAGCAGTAAGCATAATTGTCAACTATCAATTGTGCACAGAATGAACCTACCGTAGCGCCAAGTCCATTGGTCATCATCATGAAAACACCTTGTGCCGATGAACGAATGTCTGCGTCAGTTTCCTGATCTACAAAAAGTGAGCCAGAGATATTGAAGAAATCAAAGGCAACTCCATAGACAATCATGGAAAGAACAAACAGCCATACTCCACTGCCAGGATTACCCATACCGAAGAATCCGAAACGAAGCACCCATGCAAACATGGCTATCAGCATCACAATTTTGATACCATATCTCTTCAAGAAGAAAGGAATGAAGAGGATGCAGACAGTCTCAGAGATCTGAGAGAGAGAAGAGAGGATAATGTTGTGCTGAACTGCAAATGTATCTGAATAAGCAGGCACATTACCGAAATCGCCCAAGAAAGTTCCGGCAAATCCGTTAGTTACCTGCAGACACATTCCCAAAAGGAAAGAGAAGATGAAGAATATTGCCATCTTCTTCTGTTTGAACAGAGCGAATGCACGTAATCCAAGAGCCTCTACCAAAGATGTTGAGTTCTTTGACTTATTGACAGGACAATCAGGAAGCGTAAATGAGTAAATACCGAGAATTACACCCCAGATAGCTGAAATGAAGAACTGCATATAATTCTCCTTGGCTCCAGTCAGATCCACAATCCACATGGAGATGATAAAGCCGACGGTTCCAAACACACGTATTGGAGGGAAAGCCTTCACCGTATCCAAACCAGCTTTGGTAAGCGCATTATAAGAAACCGAATTACCCAAAGCTATGGTTGGCATGAAGAAGGCTACGCTCAAAGCATATAGCCAGAAAATCTGATTGAATGATGGCTCTGCATGAGTCATTCCCATAAAACCGGCTCCTGCAATAAACAGTGCACAAAGCAGATGACAAATACCGAGAAGCTTCTGTGCTGGAATCCACTTATCTGCTACAATGCCAATCAGTGCTGGCATAAAGAGCGATACGATTCCCTGTACAGCAAAAAATGCTCCGATATTACTTCCCATGTTGATATTCCCGAGATAGACACCCAGCGAGCACAGATATGCACCCCATACGGCGAATATCAGGAAATTCATCACAATGAGACGATTCTTCATATCATATAATTAATAAATATGTAAAATTGACTGTTCAGTATCCGGAGAGGCACACCAAACAATCAATTTTACATGATTAATATCATTCAGGATTAATACTGGTGCATTGGACGGAGGAGATCATTGACGGTCTTGACTGGGTTGAAGGTCAGGAGATCAACGTCAACAAATACTGTATTCCAGTCGCTCATAGCGCCATTCCACAGACCAGGAAGCTCAAGAGCCTTCAGTTCCTTACCGCTCTTTGACTTGTAGCTGATGAATCCGGTCATTGGATCAACGTAGTTAACCAGATTGAATGGCTTACCGTTGCGATCACGTACAGCACATACAAGATCAACTGGGTTGAAGTGAGTGCCCTCCTTGAACATTGCCAGAGACTCTGGATCATTCTGATCAATCTGTGAAGACTCAAGAATCTGTGACTGATAAGTTCCGTCAGGTGACTGAGCGATGAATGGGCCACCACCAGGCTCACCTACATTCTTTACCATACCGCAAACGCGGAGAGGACGATTCAACTTATTCTTTACATAAAGTGCCAGCTCGCTGTCCTCAAGAAGCTTGGTGTCAGGATTCTTAATGAAGAGCTTGGTCTGGAGGAAGTAAAGCATCTCGATAAGCTGCTCATGGGTATAGTGACCACCTTCGAGCATCTGGAGATAGCTGAAGATTTTCTGCTGGAGGCTTACAAGCACACCACCAATGATCTGCTTATAGGTAACGGTAGCCTGCTTCTTCTTCTCTGGAACAACATTATCAATATTCTTAACGAAGATAACATCAGCATCCTGCTCGTTCAGGTTCTCAATGAGAGCACCATGTCCACCAGGACGGAAAAGGAGCTGACCCTTCTCATCACGGAATGGAGTATTGTCCATATTAGCAGCCAAGGTATCGGTGCTTGCCTTCTGGACACTGAATGAGATGTTGTACTTTACGCCATACTTCTGCTCGTATGAAGCCTTCTTCTCTGCTACGAGCTTCTCGAACAATGGAAGATGATCTGGGCTTACGGTGAAATGAAGATTTACCTGACCCTTGCCATTAGCAGCATAAACTGCGCCCTCCTCAAGATGCTCCTCAAATGCCTTACGAACGCCGTCGCTTGAACGGTGGAAGGTAAGAAGACCCTTTGGCAGCTGACCATAGTTGAGACCCTTTGCAAGCAGGAGATTGGCTACCACTGCCTTGTAATTACCGCAAGCTACGAGTTCATCGATATTCTTACCCTCGTTCTTAACGCAAACCTCGTCAAGTTCTGGATAGAATGCGAACTGTTTGATACCATCAAAGAATTTCTTTTCGAAGTCATTAGTTGGGACATCATATGCGGCATCCAGGAACTCAAAAAGGTTCTTGAACATACGGCTTGCAGCACCTGATGCAGGCACGAACTTCAGAATCTGCTTGTCTGCCTGGAGATACTTCTGCCAGAGGTCCTGATAATACTTAGAGGCATCTTCATCAATGGTCAAAATACCATATTCTGGTGAAGCTGCACCCTTGAGCTTCAAATAAGGGAAACCTGCTTCGAAAGATTTTAACTGTCCTTCAGCCTTCTCAACACTGATACCACGCTGGGCTAATACTTCAAGATCTTGTTGTGTAAACATAAGTATTCGATTAATGTTTATATTTGATTGCTTTCTTCTGGCTGCAAATGTACGAATTTTTTCAATAACTTGTATCAATATTACAAGAATTTTTCCTAAAATCAAGTTATTTTGCCTGAACATTTGCTTAATTTTAAAAAAAACTGTGGAGCCAACCTCTTTTTTTAGTGATTGATTTCATAAATTAAATAAAAAAATGTAACTTTGCAACGAAAAACATAGCGCAATATGAGGCTATTCAAGAACTCGATACTTACACCTGAAGAGACAGATTCTTTTCTGACTTCATACAAATATCTGGCAGAAAACACTCGTGACAGGATTCCTGTACGTGAGTGGCGTCTGGCACGTATATATATTTTAAAAGGTATAAATGCCGGGATTTACGGTCGGGATTCTCATGGCATCATCCAGCTTGTTCACCTGACACAAACCTGCAAGGTGCTTCACCAGCAAGTAGGATTAGGCAGACGCTCCATGCTGACCGTTATGCTCTACCCTTTGGCAGCGCATGACATCATCAGCCGTGAGGATGTAGTGAAGGATTTTGGTGAAGAGGTGGCTCATCTCATGTCATGCATGGGTAAGGTTCAGCACCTGTACGAGCAGCATGACAGCCTGGAGGATGAGAATTTCCGCAAACTGATGCTCTCTTTTGCCCAAGACATACGTGTTATTATCTGCCTGATCTGCGACAGATACACATTACTAAAGGCTTTGAACCATACTACCGACGTTGAGTACCGGAATAAAGTGACGGAAGAATGCCGCCTATTATATACGCCACTCGCACATCGTCTTGGTCTGTATGTCATCAAGGGTGAGATGGAGGATATGATTGTCAAATACGAGCACCGTGAAGTCTATGATGACATTGCCTCACAGCTTCAGGATACCAAGGATGCTCGTGAAAGCTACATCAAGGAGTTTATTGATCCGCTTGAGCGAAAACTCAAGGAGACGCTGCCTGTACCGTTCCACATCAAAGGCAGGACAAAGAGCATTGCCTCAATCTGGAACAAAATCAAGAAACAGCAGAAACGTGTAGATCAGATCTATGACCTCTTTGCCATTCGCATCATCATTGACGAAAATGAACTCACACAGGAGAAAGCCCGCTGCTGGCAGGCATACAGTGTGGTGGTTGACATGTATCAGCCCAATCCAAAACGACTGAAGGATTGGTTGAGCATCCCTAAATCAAACGGCTATGAATCGCTCCACATCACGGTTTATGGTCCCCAAGAGCGCTGGGTAGAGGTTCAGATCCGAACCAAACGAATGGATGACATTGCCGAACGCGGTCTTGCTGCTCACTGGAAATACAAAGGTCTCAAAAGCCAAGGCTCAGCAGATGATGTCATGGCAGCTATACGTGAAGTACTTGAAGCCGGTGCCGCAACGGGCGAACTGATGAAGGACTTCTCGATGGGACTCTACGAAGAGGAGGTTTTCGTCTTTACTCCCAACGGTGACGTACACAAACTGCCTAAAGGAGCCACCGTGCTTGATTTTGCTTTTGGCATTCACACCAGACTCGGCATGCAATGTGTCGGTGCAAGGGTAAGTGGCAAGAATGTCAAGATCAACTATCCACTGAAGAGTGGCGAAACGGTGGAGATCCTGACCTCAAACCAGCAGACGCCCAAGCATGACTGGCTGAACATTGTCAAGACGAGCAAAGCACGAGCCCGCATCCGTCAGGGATTGAAGGAGATTGAGAATCGTGAGGCACAGGTTGCCAAGGAACTGCTTCAACGCAGATTCAAGAACCGAAAGATTGAGATTGACGAATCAGAGATGTCTCGTCTCATCATAAAGATGGGTTACAAGACACAGACACAGTTCTATTACGCCTTGTCACAGGAAGAGATCTCTGTGGAACAGGTACTGCGCGAATATGACAATATGCAGACTCCTACCCTTCCCGTCGGCATGGTTCCGGAGTCGCATTCTGCAGCCAACTTTGACCTACAGGTACACAGTACAACCAGTCCGACCAACGACAAGACAAACAACTCCTCACAAGATGTGCTGGTCATTGACCGAAATCTGAAAGGGATTGAATACAAACTGGCAGGATGCTGCCATCCGATCTATGGTGACGAAGTAGTAGGCTTTGTAAGCATCATCCGCGGTATTACTATACACAGATGTGACTGTCCGAACCTGAAGAATCTGCAGCAGCAGTATCCCTATCGTATCCAGAAAGCCAAATGGAGCGGAAAGAGCGGTAGCCAGTACAGCATCACGCTCAACGTAGTGGGTCACGATGACATAGGTATTGTCTCCAACATATCATCAGTTATCAATAAAGAGGCTGACACCTTACTCCGAAGCATCTCTATAGATACGGAAGGAGGACTCTTCCAAGGACACCTGACAGTGCTGGTCAATGACCTGTCATCGCTCAACATCCTTATCAAGAAGATCAAGGCTGTGAAAGGTGTCAAGAATGTCACACGTACTAATTAATAATATAATATGAGAAGACGCTCGGTTTATCTCTTCATTCTCGGAAGTCTGCTACTCGCCACTTCTTGCAATGAAAAAAAAGGTCCAACTGTAGAGGAACGCAAATCTGAACTCCTGCAGAAATATCGTGATCAGTTACGTGATGAAAAACGTACCTTGGTCATGACTGACTCTCTGATCCAGCTTGTTGTGCCTCGTATCAACGAAGTAACCAAATCTGACTTCGACTATGAGAAGAGCGAATATGACGATCTGGGCAGGTTCCGCCCAAAAGGTATGGATCCGGGCGATAACGTGCAGCGTACTTATCTGCGTTGCGCCGTGGATGACTATGGCAGGACCCAGCTGATCATTACCTACTGTGGCAAGGAGAGTTTTGTAGTTCAACAGCTTCGCTTTGAATCTTCGGACGGAAGCAATATATCCACTAAAGTGATTGAACCGAATGACGGCAGCAATTATAGTTACAACATCGATGGGACACACTATCAAACCGTAACCTTTGCTTATGCCGGTCATATCACGGAAGGCATGACACAAGATAGTACTGTGCTGGCTAATGCTGATACTGATAACGGAGCCTTGGATTATGTAGCTCAGCATCTCAATGATACTAAACTGAAATGCTATCTCATAGCCAGCAATGGCAAGGAGCAGCAGATCACCCTTTCGGAGAAGGATAGGGTCGGCATGACTGCGACGTACGAACTGGGCATCCTGCTCAGAGAGTCAATCAGGCTGCAACAGGAGAACAAGACCTCCAGCCTTAAGATCCAGTATCTTGAGGAACTGCTTCACAAGAAACAAATGGAACAAGAAAATAAGTAAAATACCAAGCTATTATTTCCATGTTACTAAATAATCGCTCAAAATTGATTTACATAATAATAACTAAATAAATATTAAACAACATTATGGATTATTCTTCAGCAATGCAGATGATGTCATTCAACGTCATCTCAAGCCTTATTCAGGCATTCGTCATCAAGTTAATCATCGCCATTATCGTTTATTATGTTGGCAAATGGATCATCAACCACGTTTGTCTGCTGACATCGAAGATGATGACAAAGCGCAATTTTGAGGTATCGCTTCAGGGTTTCATTGAGAGTATTATCAAAGTTGGTCTCTGGCTCTGCCTGATCATTGCCATCGTCAATATCATCGGCATTGACACCTCTTCATTCATTGCACTCTTTGCAGGTGCCGGCATGGCTATTGGTATGGCTATGAGCGGAACTCTCGGTAACTTCGCCGGTGGTGTCATGATTCTTCTCTTCAAGCCTTATAAGGTAGGTGACTTCATCGAGGCTCAAGGCTATAGCGGCGTTGTAAAGCAGATTCAGATCTTCAACACTATCATTGTAACTCTTGACAACCAGACCATCATTATTCCTAATGGCGGTCTCTCTACCGGTTCTCTGAAGAACTACTCTACTCAACCTTACCGCCGTGTTGACCTGAATTATCAGTTTGCCTACGGTACAGATTATGAGACCGTGCGCGAGGCTATTGAGAAGATTCAGAAGGAGTCTCCACTGATCATTCAGAATGCTATTGACGGTGAGCCTGTGATTGGTCCATGGCAGGGTCTTGCCAGCCTGGATGAGAGCGGTGTGACCATTGCTACCCGTAGCTGGTGCAAGAGTGCTGATTATTGGGCAGTAGCCGGTTACATGAATCATGAGGTTTATCAGCAGCTCCGTGAGTCTGGATTCATGTTCCCATTCAATAAGGTTGACGTTAACATCATTAACAAGTAATCTCGGCTTCCTGCATGAACCTGATAGATTTTCTCAACGCCAGTCCGGTCAATTACCTTGCAGTTGCTACCCTTGAGGAGCAACTGCAGGCAGCTGGGTTCAGAAAGCTGGATGCCGCTGACCCAATGCCAGAAGTAAAACCTGGCGATACCTTCTACTTTACCAAGAATGATTCGTCGCTCTATGCCTTCCACATGGGAAGCCGACGAATGGCAGATAGTGGCGTTCGCCTTATCTGTGCACACTGTGATTCTCCTACTTTCCGCATCAAGCCTAATCCAGAGATGAAGATGGAGGGCGGATTCCTGAAGCTTAACACTGAGCTTTACGGCGGAGCTATCATGAGCACTTGGTTTGACCGTCCTCTTTCGCTGGCTGGCCGTGTAATGCTCCGTACTGAAGATCCGCTGCGTCCATGCACCCGTCTGCTGCATATCAAGGAGCCTTTGGTTATCATCCCGAACCTTGCCATTCACTTCAACCGACAGGTCAATGATGGTGTTTCGCTGTCAAAGCAGAAAGACATGCTTCCTATTCTGGGCATTATTGACAGTCAGCTCTCTGCCAGCGGTCTTCTGCTCAAAGAGATTGCTGTCCGTCTGGAGGTAGCCCCTGAAGAAATCATTGATTTCGATCTCTATCTCTATGACACCACTCCTGCCTGCACCGTAGGTCTGCATCAGGAATTTATTTCAGCTGGTAGGCTTGACGACCTTTCTATGGTTCATGCCGGACTGAATGCACTGCTGGCAGACAACAAGGTGCCTGAAGATACCCAAGTTCTGGCTATCTTTGATAATGAGGAGACGGGGTCAGGTACTAAGCAGGGAGCTGCAAGCCCAGTACTCGCTCATCTGATTGAGAGAGTCAGTATGGCTCAGCATCCTCAAGTGGCAAGCCAAAGCTATACTTCCCGTGATGATTATTTCCGTTGCATCGAACGAAGCTTCATGGTAAGTGCTGACAATGCTCATGCCTGGCACCCTAACTATGGCGAGAAGATGGATCCTACTAATCATCCACTGCTTGGTCAGGGTCCTATCATCAAAGTTAATGCTGCACAGAAATATGCTACTGATGCAGATGGCGCTGCCGTATTCGCAGAGGTGTGCCGCCGCGCAGGAGTTCCATACCAGCGTTTTGTGAACCACAGTGATGTAGCAGGTGGTTCTACTCTGGGTAATATTCTCACTGCCAGCCTTCCGCTTCGCGGCGTTGATATGGGCAATGGCGTGTGGGGAATGCATTCCGTACGCGAAACGGGCTCAATGGCTGACCATGAGTACTGCATCCGTGCATTCACACAGTTCCTTTGGGGGTAATCCTCCTTTCCCAAGATTACAGTAAATCCATTCATGCTTTTACGATTCAAACCCTATCCTCTCCTGCTTTGTCATACCTTCACGGTGGCAGGAAATTCCCGAACTGAAACTCCTGATGTTCTGATTACTTTAGAGCATCAGGGGATAGTTGGTTATGGAGAGGCTTCGATGCCACCTTATCTTGGAGAGAGCATCGAGAGTGTATGTGCATTCCTCAATAAGGTGGACATGCAGCAATTCACGGATCCTTTCCGAACGGATGACATCCTTGAATACGTTGATCATTTAGCGCCAGGGAACTGTGCTGCCAAAGCAGCCATCGATATTGCCCTACATGATCTGCAGGGACGTCTGCTTGGTCAGCCGTTATACAGAATCTGGGGATTATCTCCAGAGAAGACTACTTATACCACCTACACAATTGGTATAGATACACCTGAGGTGGTACGTAAGAAGGTCCTGGAAGTAAACGGCAAGTATGGAAGACTGAAAGTAAAAGTAGGAATTCCCGGCGACAAACAGCTCATAGAGACCATCCGCGAAGTCAGCGATCTGCCCCTTACGGTAGATGCTAATCAGGGCTGGAGTCATGGCGACACCTCCGAGAAAGCTCGTCAAAAAGACAGAGAATATGCACTAGAAGAGATCTTCTGGCTGAAGGAACATGGCGTGATCATGATTGAGCAGCCACTCGGCAAGTATTGCCTGGATGATTTGGCATGGCTTACAGAGTGCTCTCCCCTTCCTATCATAGCTGATGAGTCGGTACAGAGGCTCAACGATGTACAGCGCCTTCATGGATGCGTATCTGGCATTAATATTAAACTGATGAAATGTACCGGATTGTCAGAAGCACGAAAGATGATTACGGTGGCGCAGTCGTTAGGAATGCAGGTGATGTTGGGCTGCATGACCGAAACTTCCTGTGCCGTAACTGCTGCCGCACAGCTTGCACCATTGGCAGACTATCTGGATCTGGATGGTAACCTGCTCATTAGTAACGATCCTTTCATCGGTGGAATGGAAATCGTAGGCGGTAAGGTAACGCTCGGCAAGAATCCAGGCTTGGGAATCGAACAAATTCATGCTGTGGGTGATAATACCACACTTTTAAATTCAATTAATCATGAAGCGTAACAACTTTCATAACCATAAAGACAAATCACATAGTTACGATCCATCCTCTATCCGTACATTGGAGGATAAGGTGCGTCCGAAGAAGAATCTCGGTCAGCATTTTCTCGTAGATCTGTCCATAGCCGAACGAATAGCTGATACGCTACAGGATTACCATGACCTGCCTGTGCTTGAAGTAGGTCCTGGCATGGGTGTGCTTACACAATTCCTGCTTCAGAAGGAATATGACCTGAAGGTTGTCGAACTGGATGGCGAGTCTGTCTCTTACCTTAAGGTTCATTACCCTTCGTCCCTTGAACATCGCATCATTGAGGCAGACTTTCTGAAGCTTCCATTGGATAGCAAGGAGGTATTTGACGGGAAACCATTCTCATTGATCGGCAACTATCCATACAACATCTCTTCACAGATCTTCTTCCGCGTGGTGGACTATCGTGATATCATTCCTGTTTGTTCAGGTATGATCCAGAAGGAGGTAGCCGAACGCCTTGCAGCCAAGCCAGGAAGCAAGACCTACGGCATCCTTTCGGTGCTGATCCAGGTATGGTATGACATCGAATATTGTTTTACCGTTCCACCTGGAGTATTCAATCCGCCACCCAAGGTGCAATCAGCCGTAATCAAGATGACACGTAACAATGTGAAGTCGCTGCCTTGTGAAGAGAAAGATCTGCGCACTTTGGTGAAAAATGCTTTCGGCACCCGAAGAAAGACGCTCCGCAACTGTCTGAAGAATCTGGTTCAGGAGTGGCAGCCAGATCATTACACAGAGATTCTGTCTGACCCACTCTTTGATAAGAGGGCCGAGCAGCTTAATGTCGAGGAGTTCATCGAACTGACAGTTAGGCTGAAAAACAAGTAACAGTTAACTTTTAATCACAAAACACAAATAAATATGGTTGACCAGCAGACGGTAGATAAGATACTGGATACTGCACAGATTGTTGATGTGGTTCAGGAGTTCGTGACGTTACGACGCCGCGGACAGAACTACGTAGGCCTCTGTCCTTTCCATGCAGATAAGAGTCCAAGTTTCTACGTCAACCCAAACAAGAACGTCTGCAAATGCTTCTCTTGCGGAGAAGGCGGTAGTCCGGTCACCTTCCTGATGAAAAAGGAACAAATGACGTTCCAGGAGGCTATCAAGTGGTTAGGCAATAAGTACCACATTGATGTCGAAGACAAGAAAATGACTGAAGAGGACCGCAAGCGCCAGACGGATCGTGAAGGTATGTTTCAGGTGAACGAATTCGCCCAGAAATGCTTTGAAGACGACCTTTTCAATACGCCTGAAGGCAGGAATGTGGGATTAACCTATTTCAGAGAGCGTGGCATCCAGGATGAAACCATTCACCGTTTCCATCTCGGTTACGCATTGGAGAACAAATATGACCTTGCCACCCGCGTCCTACAGCACGGACTGAAGAGGCAGTATTTGCTTGACGGTTCTGGTGTGGGCCTGTGCTATGGCGATGATCCAGCCAAGACTCCAGTTTGTCGTTTTGCTGGACGAGTCATCTTCCCTCATCACACGCTGTCAGGCAAATGTGTTGCCTTTGCTGGACGTATTCTTCAGAGGGTAGATCATGCCTTCAAGAAATATGTCAATTCTCCAGAGTCGAGCATCTATCATAAGAGTGATTTGCCATACGGTCTGTATGAGGCAAAAAGTGCTATTGCAAAAGAGAACAATTGCTATGTTGTAGAGGGTAATGTGGATGTCCTCTCCATGTCGCAGGCTGGTTTCCAGAATGTCATTGCCGCCAGTGGAACAGCCTTAACCTCGGAGCATGTCAGGATTATTAAGCGTCTGACCACGAACTGTACCCTGATGTTCGATGCTGACTCAGCAGGCATAACAGCCGCACTCAAGACCATTGACCTGCTTTTGCTCGAAGGAATGAAGGTCAAACTCATTCTTTTCCCGGATGGCGAAGACCCTGATTCATTCTGCCGTAAGCATACCACAGAGGAGATAAAGAACTATTTCGAAACAAATCAGCAGGACTTCATCTCCTTCAAGACTAAGATGCTCTCCAAGGGAGTCAACCTTACTGACCCTATTGCACTGTCACAAGTAGTACAGAACCTTGCCAACAGTGTAGCATTGATAGCTGATCCGATCTTCAGCTCCATCCTTGTGCGTCAGATTGCGCAATCTATGAATGTGCGCGAACAGAATGTGCTGATGGCTGTCAATCTTGCCAAGCAGAATAACTATATGGCAGAGGTACGACGCAATGAAATCGAGATGCAGCGTGCAATAGCACTACGTGACCAGGAAGAACTGGGTATCTCGAAGGATAATCAGGCATCACCTGAAAAAAATGCAGATACTTCTGCCACAGTTCAGCCTGACACTACTCCTATTGCTCCACAGGTAATTGCGCGCACTCCACTATTAAGTGACCGTTACGAACGCAATGTTATCAGATACATAATCCGGTACGGCGGACAGACTTTCGAATATAGTTATGCAGATCCCGAATCAGGAAAACCTGTTGTAGAGAACTGGCGTGTCATTGATTTCATCTATGCTGAACTATCGGCTGATCAGATTGTATTTGACCATCCACTATACAATAGAGTATTGCAATTAGCACTTGATGCTTCTGCTAATCCTGAAGAGGCATGGGATAGCATCCGCTATTTCAGGAATCTGAATGATGATCCGGAGGCACAGAAGCTGGCTTTCGACCTGCTGCAGGACAAATATGATGCCATGGGAATTGTACAGAATGAAGAGCGATTGGAATACATCATCCCACGTTGCATCCTTGAACTGAAAGATTCCATCATTACCATGCAGATAAGGAAACTGCAAGGAAAACTCCGGAATCCATCACCTCAAGATGATATCAGAGATATTATGACAAGGTATAATGACCTAAAGAAGATCCAGTCATTGTTTGACAAGGAACTGGGTGAACGAGTTATTATCACATAATATTAAAAAACAAAACAGCTGACCTCACGGCCTGCTGTTTTATAACACACACATAAGAATCTAAAAACCTAAATAAACACCTTTATAATCTTAAGCTTTTTAGAACACTTTGTTCTTTTAACTCTGCAAAGATAAAAAGATATTTTTATAATGGTCGAAAATTTTGTTTCAAAATATGTAACATACGAACCATGCAAATAAAATGATACATATTTTTAAACAAATGGTTCAAAATTGAAGATTTTTCATCAAAAAAGCCTAAAAACATACAAAAACATGAAGCATTTATCCATCTTTTGTCTATCAGCTGTACTATCTTTACCCTGTATGGCTCAACCCCTGACAATGCCTAACAGTTTAGACGAGGTATCTGCTGTACCAGGTGTTCCGAAAGCCTATGCAAAGGCTTGGCAACAGCCCGAACTGAACCAAGTCAACAGAATGCCCATGCATACACATGTATTATCTGAAACAAAATCTCGCGTGACGCTCAACGGAGAGTGGGAATTCTTCTGGCAGCAGGGTTCACAAGAAATGCTGGATGATTTCTACCGCACAGACTACAACAGCAAGAGCTGGGGCACAATGCCCGTGCCTGGTAACTGGGAACTGAACGGCTACGGTGATCCTATATATTTAAATGTAGGTTATATGTGGCGAGGCAGGTGCAAGAACAATCCTCCTTTTGTACCCGTTGAAGATAATCACCAAGGCTACTACCGCAAGTGGGTGAATGTGCCAGCTGATTGGAAGGGCGAGCAAATCATTGCCCATTTCGGATCAGTACCTGGTTGTTTTTACCTCTGGGTGAACGGCAAATTTGTTGGTTACAGTGAGGACTCAAAGCTCGAAGCTGAATTTGACCTTACTCCTTATCTGAAGCCAGGTCAGCCCAACCTCATTGCCCTGCATGAGATGCGCTGGTGTGATGGCAGCTATCTGGAAGACCAGGATTTCTTCCGCAATTTCGGCATCAGCCGTGATTCATGGCTCTACGCCCGCGATAAGAAATTCCATATTGATGACCTGCGCGTCACTCCATCTCTAACGAACAACTACAAGGATGGTGAGCTTCGCGTCCAGTTGAAGAAGCCTAAAGGAACGAAGTACACCGCCAACCTGATTGACGAAAATGGTATGTGCATCTATGCACTTGACGTGGCTACAAAAGACGAATTCACCATCGAAGTCGATGACGTCAAGGCATGGAGTGCAGAAACCCCTACCCTCTATCAGCTCGTCATCTTCGTGCTTGACCAGAATCATAAAGCCGTTGAGACCATTACTCAGCAGGTCGGTTTCCGTCAGGTTGAAATCAAGGATAGCCAGCTGCTCGTCAATGGTCAGCCTATCCTGATTAAAGGTGCCGACAGACATGAACTTGATCCAGATAACGGCTATGTAGTGAGTCGCGAGCGTATGATCAGTGATATTCTGGAGATGAAGCGCATGAACATCAATGCCGTACGTACCAGCCACTACCCTAATGACGCGCAGTGGTATGACCTCTGTGACCAGTACGGAATCTATGTAGTTGCCGAGGCAAACGTAGAGAGTCACGGCATGGGTTATGGTGACGAGTCTTTAGCGAAGAACCCAAGCTACAAGACTGCACATCTGGAGCGTGATCAGCGCAACGTACAGCGCAACTTCAATCACCCTAGCATCATCATCTGGAGTATGGGCAACGAAGCCGGCTTCGGTGACAACTTTATTGCCTGCTATGATTGGATCAAGAAGGAAGATCCCACACGTCCGGTTCAGTACGAACAGGCTATGCTCTATGATCAGACAGATATCTTCTGCCCAATGTACTGCGATTATCGCGATGCAGAGAACTATAGCAGCAAGGAACATGGCGATTACTGGTATCTGAAGGATGTTGACTTCAATAAGCCTATGATTCAGTGCGAATATGCTCATGCTATGGGAAACAGCGAAGGTGGATTTGCCGAATATTGGGAGCTCGTCCGTAAGTATCCTAAATATCAGGGCGGATTTATCTGGGACTTTGTTGACCAATCTATCCGTTGGACCAACAAGGAAGGCAAGCAGATTTGGGCATACGGTGGCGACTTCAACAGTTTTGACCCTTCAGATGGCAATTTCTGTGACAATGGTCTGATTGCTCCTGACAGATCATGGAATCCCCATGCCTATGAAGTACAGTATTATTATCAGAACATCTGGACCAGCAGCAAGCATTTCACTGCAAAAAATAAGCTGAGTATCTCCCTCCAGATCCGGAATGAAAATTTCTTCCGCAATCTGGACTATGTATTCCTTGAATGGCAGCTCTTCTGTAATGGTGAAGCTGTTGAATCAGGTACAATGACCGATCTGAATGCCGCTCCACAGAAGGGTTGCAGCAAGCATCTGAGTCCAGCCACCGTTGTTGACCCTTCCAAGGAGTACTACCTGAATATCTGCTATAAGCTTCGCAAGCCAGATGCTCTACTTCCTGCAGGTTCGGTCGTTGCCCGTCAGCAGTTCCTGGTGAGCCCTGCGTCCGAAAAGATTACATGGAAGAAGAAGTCTTCTACATTCAGCAACAAAGATAATCACTCTGTCACCGTCTCCTTTGACCCTGCTACCGGATTCCTCAATCATTATGTAGTGGATGGCATCAGCTATCTGCAGGAGGGTGCGCAGCTGAAGCCAAACTTCTGGAGAGCACCAACGGACAATGATTTTGGTGCAGGTCTGCAGCGACGCTATTCGGCATGGAAGAACCCAGCACTCACACTTTTGTCATTTGACGAAGAGACTGCTGATAATGTCAAGACCTACGTTGCCAAGTATGCCATGCCCGAACAAATTGGAGGCAATCTGACCATCCGCTATGTGGTAGATGAAAATGGTGAGATACAGATTACCCAATCCCTGCAGGCTGATCCTGAAAAGCAGAAGCTGACAGGACGTGATGCCATCAGCCCGATGTTCAGATTTGGTATGCAGATGACCATGCCCGAAGAGTTTGAGCAACTCTCCTATTATGGACGTGGTCCTATTGAGAACTACTCTGACCGAAAGGATTCGCAGTTTGTAGGCATTTACCAGAGTACAGTATCTGAAGAGTTTTATCCTTATATCCGCCCACAGGAGAATGGAACCCACATTGATCTGCGCTGGATGCAGTTGCAGACGGTCAATGGTAAGGGCAAACTGGTAGTAACCTCTGACCAGACGCTCTTCAGCGCCTCTGCCCTTCACTATACCGTAGAATCCCTGGATGAAGGAAGGGATAAGCATAACCTACATTCTCCTGACATCGCACAGCAGCCGCTTACCAGCCTTTGCATTGATATGAAGCAGATGGGTCTTGGTTGTGTGAACAGTTGGGGTGCTTTGCCTCGTCAGGAATACCTCCTCCCTTATCAGGATTATTCATTCTCGTTCAGGCTCTCACCCATGTAAATTTTAAGGCGACTATAACACATTGGAGCTGTTTCAAAAAGTTGAAATCAACTCCGAACTATCAAATATTGAGTATCACTACCCACCTACAAAAAAGACTGTAGCGTAGGTGGTGATACTTGATTTTTGTTATTTTTATGCTTCTCTATGACCTAAAAACCGCTATTTTTGCATTTGTCAACAAATTGTCAATTCGAGAATACCAGCAAAATGACTTTTTTTCTCTATCTTTGCGCCATCCTTTACTAATATAATAATGAAAAGACGACTTCTTCAACTCCTTTCCTATAACTTGCAGCTTGTATGCTGTTTATTGTTCGCCCTCGGTCTGCTTTTCGCTTCTTGCCGCGGACGTGCAGGTGATCCCGACTGTCTTGTACGGGCAGACAGCCTTACTGTTCATGACCCTAAAGCTGCAGTTGTTCTGCTTGACTCCATGCGTCTGTTAATGGCTGATCAGTCCGGCCTGGTGCGTGCCTATTACGATCTGCTCTGCGTCAAGGCTGCTGATCGTGCCTATATTCCCCACACTTCGGATAGTTTGATATTGCAAGTCATAGATTACTATGAGCATCATCCCGAAACCGATCGTTTGGCTTGGGCTTACTGTTACGGAGGTCGTGTGTATCGTGATCTTCATGATGCGCCGCGAGCCATACGATATTTCCAGCGTTCGCTTGATGCCCTGCCTCCTTCGGGAAACGACGAATTGCGTGCCCGTGTGTTGAGCCAGATGGGTTACATATTTTTCAGTCAGCAACTTTATGAGGAAGCCATCGGAGTCAAGCATGAGGTATTGCTTTTGGACAGTGTGGCATGCCGGACAGAGCGAATCATTATAGGCTATAAAGATATGGCTCAATGCTATCTGGCTCTCGGTGAGATTGACAAGGCAGTATCACATGTACACTATGCTTTGCAATTAGCCGCCAAGGGAGTCTATCCTCAGGGCAACCGCATCTAATGAAACAAGTTTCATCGGATTCAATTCCAAACAGCATTATTGAGAATTTCCAATAGCAAGGAAGAATTCATGCAGGCACGTCTCATCAGGGACTTCATGCTCTTTTTGCAATTCGTGGCAT
>JAZLJN010000052.1:0-3485 GCA_045617885.1 Bacteroidales bacterium
GACTATCTGGGCAAGACCATCCAGGTGGTGCCTCACATCACAGACGAGATCAAGCGCCGTATGCTCCGCAAGCCTACGCCAGGACTGGCAGTGGCTAAAGGCGAAGAGGCGTCAGATGCAGAGGAGTATGACTTTATCATCACCGAAGTAGGCGGTACGATAGGCGACATTGAGAGCGCCCCATTCATGGAGGCTATCCGTCAGCTGCGTTGGGAGCTGGGACGTGATGCGGTATGCGTACACCTCACCTACGTACCTTACCTGAAGGCTGCTGACGAACTCAAGACAAAACCTACCCAACACTCTGTAAAAGAGATGCAGGGAATGGGAATACAGCCAGACATCCTCGTACTCCGCACAGAGCAGCATCTGAGTGATTCGATGCGTCTGAAGGTTGCCTCGTTCTGCAACGTGGACCTGGAGTGCGTCGTACAGAGCGAAGACATGCCAAGCATCTACCAGGTACCCGTCAACATGCAGCGTCAAGGCTTGGATGCAGCCCTGCTGCGCAAGTTCGGCATCCCTGTAGGAGAGACGCCAGCCATGCTGCCTTGGCATCGTTTCCTTGAGCTGCAGGAATCAGCCACACGCGAGGTACACATCGGTCTGGTGGGCAAATATGACCTGCAGGATGCCTACAAGAGCATCCGCGAGAGCCTCCATCTGGCAGGCATACACAACAGCGTCAAGGTGAAGCTCCACTTCGTAAACAGCGAAGAGATCACGCAGGAGAACGTAGCCGAGAAGCTCACCTATACAGTGGCAGAGAGCCAGCAGGTGAAGCCATTGAGCGGAGTGGTGATCTGTCCGGGATTCGGTACACGAGGCATTGAGGGTAAGATCATTGCCGCACAATTTACCCGCACCCATAACATCCCAACTTTCGGCATCTGCCTCGGTATGCAGATGATGGTGATAGAGTTTGCACGCAACGTGCTTAAGCTCGCTGACGCCAACAGCCGCGAGATGGATGAGCAGACGCCACACAACGTCATTGACATCATGGAGAGCCAGAAGAACCTCACCAACATGGGTGGAACCATGCGTCTGGGAGCTTACGCCTGCCAGCTGCGTGAAGGAAGTCGCACTCGTGAGATCTACGGTAAGGAGCAGATCAGCGAGCGCCACCGTCACCGCTATGAGTTCAATGACCAGTACCTGGCCGATTATGAGGCTGCAGGAATGCAGTGCGTTGGCCGGAATCCTGACAGCGGACTTGTGGAGATCGTTGAAATCCCTGACCACCGCTGGTACATCGGCACACAGTTCCATCCTGAATACACCAGCACCGTCCTGCATCCGCATCCGCTCTTCCTCAACTTTGTAAAGGAGGCAGTGCGGGAGGTTTAACCATAAAAGATAAAGATGGGCGGAGATTATCGCGGGATTTATTTTATGGAAATCGAGGTATAGCACATAAAAGCTAACATTCTGTATTATAGTGCAATCCATAGTTTGCAACAAAATAGTAAAATCAGGAGATAATAAATAATTTTTAAAATTGGTGGTACTATTTGGTACCACATAAAAATTATATTTTGTACCTTTGCACCGCAGTTAAAAAAGGCACATTTTGCCTTATATACATTATATATATAATAGGTGCAATTATGGATTTCATATGGATCAAGGGCAAGACCCATAACAAAGAGGATTTCGGTGCTATCTATGCAAGAGTCAGATCCGATGGCAACAACAAGAAATACTCAACTGGCTTCTCCATCAAGGAACATGAGTGGCTGAAGTATCGTTCCCTGCAATATTCGTCGTCGGCATTGATGACGAGTATCGGCATCAAATACGGTCAGTTCGCCTCTATCCTTGCGCAGATCAAAGCAGCTCTGGAGGATAACTTCGATCCCGACAAGGCATCCGCTGTCATTCGTTCCATCAAAGCAGGCGTGCTCAATGGTGAGGAGTTCGACGTCAAGGTTGCTGTTCCTGGCAATAAGATTCCATTCGTATCTTTCATGCAGGGCTATATTGATGATCTGAGGTCTGGAAAGAGAACTAAGAAGGGGCGTTCGAAGAATGTCTCGGCGGGCTATATTGCCAATATGGCTTCGTTACTCAATATCATAAAAAAATACGAAACCGAGAGACGAAAGAATTTGTCCCTCGATGACATTACCATGAAATTCCAGCAGGATTTTGTGCGATGGAACCTGGTCAAGGGTAGTTCCACCAATACCATATACCATAAGATGTCTGGAATCAGAACGGTCATGGTTGCGGCTTATGAGGACAAAAAGACTAAATGCGATGACTTCAGGCGCTCAGATTTTGTTCCCAAGCAGGAAGAGGTCGATCATGTGTATCTGACACCTAAAATGATTCAGGACATGCTTGATCTGGACTTGTCTACCAGAGAGGCTGTCAGGGAACTCATTGCAAAATCGGACATCAAAGCCAAGCAGAGGGAGGTCTTGATCCGAAAAATAAGTATACGCACATGCTGGGCTCTGGAGGAGTCGAGAGACGTGTTCATCGTCGGTTGCCTTACCGGGCAGCGTGTCTCGGATTATTCCCGTTTCAGCAAAGACATGATAACAGTTCTCAATGGCAGGCAGTTTCTCAAGATCGTCCAGGCTAAAACGGGCAAACTGGTCTACATTCCCATGGACACAAGAGTCTCTGCCATTCTTGACAAGTACGATGGCATCCTGCCGGAAATCGACTACAAGAAGATTATCCGTCACGTCAAGTTCATCGGAGAACTGATGCATTGGACTTATAAGGCCGACATTGACCCATCCATGCTTGGAAGCAAAAAGAAGAACCGCTTCTGTGACCTGCTGGGTACTCATACTGCCAGACGTAGTTTTGCTACGAATGCCTATGCTGCCGGTGTGCCACTGAGTTCCATCATGGCAGTCACCGGACATGGGACAGAACAGATTCTTCGTAAATATCTCAAATTGCAGGACAAGGAGAAGGCTATCATTGCGGCAAATGATTTTGCAGGAGTCATCAAGACAAAATAGACATGGATTACGTTTTCGTCAAATCGACAAAGAAAGGGAAAGAGGGCTCTGGCACCATCCACGCCAGAGTCCGCACCAAAGAGTCGTGCCGTAAATATACCATAGGCTTTACCATCACAGAGAAGGAATGGCTGAACTACAAGGACGGCAACTACTCTACTACTGACACGATAGGCAGTATTGGGATAAAATACTGTCTGTTTGCCAATATCCTGGAGCAGATCCGTCAGGAGTTGGAAGAGGCACCGACCTATGAAGGTACGGGTAGCATAATCAAGTCCATTGTCGAGACATTTCTTAATGCCAAGCCGATTCATAAGAAGCCCAAGAGCTACAAGCATGAGACTTATCTCTCCCAATACATTGCGGAATGTATAGAGGGAATGGCCGATGGCAGGATCCTGAAAAGGAAACATGTAGGACAGATGTCGAAGGCCTCGATCAGTAAGTATCAGAACCTGCTGAAGAAGATCCGAGAATTTGAGGATGCCTGCGGAGAGC
>JAZLJN010000053.1:0-21587 GCA_045617885.1 Bacteroidales bacterium
CTCTGGCATGCGGCTGATTTCAACGATACGACGGATCAGACCCTGGCCACCACCATCAGCAGGGTGAGCCTTACCTGCGAAGATGAACTGTACTGGACGCTCAGGATTGTTGACAATCTTCTTAAGACGCTCCAGGTCAGTGAAGAGCAGGTGAGCACGCTTGTAGGTAGCGAAACGACGAGCGAAACCAATGGTCAAAGCCTCTGGGTTGAGCGCGTTAACTGCCTGAAGGATCTTTGCTGGATTCTCCTGCTTCTTACGAAGGTTGTTAGCAACTTCCTCCTTGATATAAGTGAAGAGCTTTGCCTTAAGACCCTTACGGATGTTCCAGATCTCCTCATCATCAGCCTCATAGATCTTCTTCCACATATCGAAGCTGGTCTGATTAGCATAGTAACCCTCGCCGAAGAGCTTAGTGTAGAATGCCTTCCACTCAGAAGCAGCCCATGATGGGTGGTGAACGCCATTGGTAACATAACCAACGTGGAGCTCATCTGGAGAATAACCCTTCCATACTGGCTGGAACATGTTGCGTGATACTGCACCATGGAGCCAAGATACGCCGTTAGCCTCCTGGCAGGTGTTGAGTGCGAATACTGACATTGAGAACTTGCCCTCACCTGGAGTCTCACGACCCATGTTCATGAAGTCAGCCCAGTCAATGCCAAGCTTGCCAGCAAAGTGATTCATGTACTTGTAGAAGAGACCCTCCTCAAAGTAGTCATGACCAGCAGGAACTGGAGTGTGGCAGGTATAAAGTGAGCTTGAACGAACTACCTCAAGAGCCTCGCTGAAGGTCAGACCATCATTAGCGATGAGGTCAGCCATGCGCTGAGCATTCATCAATGCTGCGTGGCCCTCATTAGCATGATAAACGTCCTTCTTGATGCCGAGCTTGTTGAGCAGCATTACGCCACCAATGCCGAGGAGATACTCCTGCTTGATACGGTTCTCCCAGTCACCGCCATAAAGCTGGTGGGTGATAGAACGATCATATTCTGAGTTGCGGTCGAAGTCGGTATCGAGCAAGTAGAGCTTAACACGACCAACATTAACCTGCCAAACCTTAGCATAAACGATGATGCCGTCATGATAAGGAACCTCAAGGACAACCTGTGAGCCATCAGCCTCCTTAACCTGCTCAATAGGGAGCTGGTCAAAGTTCTGTGCCTCATAGTTAGCCTCCTGGCTGCCATCAGCAGAGAGGGTCTGGGTGAAATAACCGTAACGATAGAGGAAACCTACTGCACAGAAATCTACGTTAGAGTCAGATGCCTCCTTTACGTAGTCACCGGCAAGGATGCCAAGACCACCAGAGTAGATCTTCAAACAAGCAGTAAGACCATATTCCATACAGAAATATGCTACAGAAGCACGATCCTTATTAACTGGCTCTGCCATATAAGCATTGAAACGGGTCACAACATCATTGACCTGCTTCATCAGCTTCTTGTCAGCTACAACAGCATTGAGCTTGTCAAGAGACATGGTCTCAAGCATTGCAACTGGGTTGTGGCCAGTGCTGCGCCAAAGGTTGATATCAAGCTGACGCCAAAGCTCGCGAGCGTTGGTATCCCATGCCCACCAAAGGTTGCGGGCTACGGTGTGCAGACCTTCGAGCTCGGCTGGAAGGTTTGACTTTACGGTAATGTCGCGCCAAACTGGGGCGTTCGAATTACAAACCTGAACTTTCATTGTTTAAATAATTATATAAGATGTAGAATACTTTTTCTTATCGTCTCTCCTGCAACTTGCGGAGCGCCTGATCATAGGCCTTGTCATAATACTTGATGAAGTTATGCCAACCTGCTCGTGTAGCAATGCGACGAGCCTCCTGGCGGATAGCCTTCACCTCAACGGTAGGAACCTCTGCGAAACGGATTACCAGTTCGGCAATACGGCTTACTACCTCCTCATAGTTTGAGTCACCACGTGGCACAACGGCAACGGCATCCAGAATATCATCATCCTTGCCGATATTCTGACACCACATGCCGAAACCAGAAAGGCTGGTAGTAATGGTAGGAACACCGAAAGCACATGACTCCATTGGGGTATAGCCCCATGGCTCATAGTAGCTTGGATAAATGCTGAGGTCAAGACCTGCAAGCATCAGATAGTAGCTGCGGTTGAGCAGGCCATCATCACCATTAAGATAACATGGGATATAAATAACCTTTACCTTATCATCCTTGTGGTTCTGGAATCCGAGCTGGTGGATGCGGTTGAGGATTACGTCATCAAAATAATTATGTACGGCATGAGTAAATACCGGATCGCTCAAGCTGCTGGTATGATTCTGGCCGTCATTATAACGCTCCACTACATCGGCACGAGCCTCCTGCACCCATCCTGGCACCATGATGAAAGCAACAATCTCACGATGAGGATTGCGATCACGCAGGCGAGCCATAGTATCAAGGAACACGTCAATTCCCTTATTCTTGAATTCGCATCGGCCTGCTGTGCCTACGAAGAGAGCATCATCAGCAGGAGCCTTGCCTGTCATACACTCTACAATACGGGCGAAAGCCTGACGGCTGACGCGACGCTCACGGCTAAAGGCGGTTCCCTTAGGGACGAAATCACCCTCAAAGCCATTAGGAGTAACCAGTGGCATACGCTCAAGCAACTGATTACATTCAGCGGCTGTGATATCACTCACGGTGGTGAAACTGTCAGCGGCTAAGGCAGCACGCTTCTCAACGGCATGCTTGCTGGTCATATTCAGCTCGTCAGCCATCTGGTCACCAAAGTAGCCTGCCAGATAATCATAGAGTGGCTTGTTGTTGCCGCAGATGCTGCGTCCTACGCACGTAGCGTGTGTAGTAAATACGGTGGCAATGCCCGGAACCTGATGCTTCAGGTAGAGGACACCCATACCAGTAGTCCACTCGTTGAAGTGTGCTACTGCATTGCTGCGGAGAGGACAGAGATGCTTGAACAGACTCTCAATGACACGCGCTGCCGCATGTGCGAAAGTGCATCCCTCATCATAATCACCATAAGCTGCCATGGAATTTACACCGAACCACTCCCACATCTGGCCATAGAAGGCATTCTTCAGACTATAGAATGGACGGAAATCCACCAACACTACCTGAGGTTCGCCTGGAATCATCCAGCGACCTACTCGTACTTTAAGGCCTTCTGACTGTACACGCTGTGCCCACTCCTTAAGTTCTGGAGTGGCAGATGTAGGATCAAAGAATGGAGATTCTTGCTGCTCCCAAAGGTCAGGACCAATGAAGAATAAGTTATCACCCAACTGCTTCTTCAGTGTAGCTGCCTTTGTAGAGAGAACTGCGTAGATACCACCAACCTTATTGCATACTTCCCAACTTACCTCAAACAGGAATTCGGGTTTGATTGTTGATTCTTTCATTATAAACACTTATTTTCGACCGCAAAGGTACGAAAAAGAAATGAAAATATCGGACTTTGCTGACTTTTTTTTCAGCAAAGTCCGATATTTGAACATTTTTTAATAGTTTTGATATCTACGTTTACACTTATTAACTATTTAGAAACACTTTTTTGTTTCCTTATTCCTCATCATTCTCATTTCCATAACCATAGCCGTAACCGTAACCATAGCCATAGTTGTAGCCATAGCCGGAGCCGTAGCCGTAACCATACCTGCGGCGGGCAATGATAGAGCCATTGAGCACACAGCAGAGATTCTTAAAGCGCTTCTGCTGATAGATCTTCTCAATTTCAGGCAACTGGTAACGGAAGGTTCTGCCCACACGGATTACGTAAACAGTAAGGTCAGCACAACGGTTACAGATAGCAGCATCAGCCACTACGGCTGAAGGCACACTATCAAGGATAATGTATTCGTAGCGCTTGCGCAAGATACGGATCATCTCATCCAGACGGTCATCCATCAGCAGCTGCACCGGATTAGGTGGCACAGGACCAGCCAGCATGATGTCAAGGTAATCATTATCCACACTCTGATGGATACAGTCATCAAGTGATGCCTTACCGGCAAGATAAGTAGAGACACCGGCTGGTCGTCTCTGACGTTGGTCCTCGGGCAATAGTAATGGGTTCTTATGACCCTTTCGGATATCCATATCAATCCAGATACAACGCTTAGAGGAGCTGGTGGCAAGCGACGAAGCCATGTTGACAGAGACAAAGCTCTTACCAGCACCTGGGGCAAAGGAGGTGAACATGATAATCTGGGGATGCTTCTCCGTACCCTCTACTCGCATATACGAGAGATTTGACTGCACGATATGGAATGCTTCAGCAAGCGCATTCTTGGAAGATTGTGTAATGAGCACCTGATTGCTCTTAACCTTACGACGAGGCGACTTATTGGTACGAACCCTGAATCGGTCAAGCAGATCGTCACACCACTCTCGAATAGGCGAAGTGGTAACGTCAGCCTCATTTTCAGGAAGCTCGCCCATGAATGGGATGGAGAGAACGTCCTCAACATCCTTACGTCCGCGCACGGTCAATGTAAGCAACGCAATAATCAGCATGACTAAAGCAGGCAACAGAACGCCAGCTGCCAAAAACTTCACCAAGATGACATTGAGCACAGGATAGACAGGAGAGGTACTGCCCATTGGATCTTCAATCACACGCGTATCAGCATCCGTAACCGCCAACTGCAGGCGCAACTCCTCTCGGCGCTTAAGCAAATACTGGAAATACTCCTGCTTGTAACTATGCGTAATGGCGAGTGCCTTATTGGCGATTGCCGTTGAGTCAAATCCATTTAAAGCCTCTGAATTGCTACGCGAACCGGAATAGCGAGCCACACGGCTTGCTGCAGAACGGCTACTTGAAGAGAGAGCATCGATGGTGGCATCAATAGAGGCGATCATAGAGATAGCCATCGACTCCAGATTCTCATCAAGACGGCGCACGGCAGGATTATCAGCCGAAGAGTTACTGATGAGACGGGTACGCTGCTGAACGATCTGGTTGTATGCCTGAACGGAACCGCTGATGCCCGCATCCGTCAGTCCAGGAGTGACAGGAATGGCAGTCTTAGCTGCCATAGATTGCTCCATGTGACTGCGAAGCGATTGCATCTGATAAAGATTGGCCTTAATCTGTGCGTACTGATCCTGTGCGGCTACACGCTGGCTTGACTCAACAGATGCCATGCTGGCTGCCTGTGCGGCAGATTCGGTATCCCGGTTCAGCTGAACGCCCGCACCCACGAGCTTGGATTCGGTTTCACCCAGTTCCTGTGCTGTTTCCTCGATACGTTCGTCCACGAACTTGAACGAGTTTTCTGTGACCGCATTCTTCTCTTTCAGCGATTGTTCATTATATACATTAGTAAATGTACGCAAGAGAGCATCTGCTCCTGCCACAGAATAAGTGGTACAGGTCAGGCGGATCACGGTATTGGCCTGCTTCTCCGCTACAATCATTGACTGACATCGTTCAGCGGCAAGATCCATTGAGCAGCGCTCGATCCACACATTCTGATCAATGGCTGACATCAGGTAAGGATAATTGACATCATCCACGGTCAGTTCAATCTCCTCATCCGTTCCGGGCAACTTAAGTGGAGAGCCGAAGAAATAAGGTGGCACATCGTCAGGGAACTTCGTTTCCACGCCATTCCTTTCCATAGCAATCAGCAGGAAGGTCTGAGCTGAAGTCGGACGAATGGCAATACGAATCGGGACAGTGAACTTGGAATTGAACCTGGCAGTAAACGGACGGTCCTCAAACAAGAAAAATTTACGGAATGTACCTTCACGATAATATGAAATATCAAGGTGCATGATCTCAGCCACCTCACGAGCCACCTTCAACGAACGGAAGATGTAGAGCTCGTTGTTCATGTTAGCACCCTCTGGCTGAGTCAAACCCATGTAGGAACGGATGTCATCCGTCTGCGACTGGTGCGTCTTGATCTCAATATCCGACACTCGCTGATATACCGGCTGCAACGTTTGATAATAGAGGTATCCGGCACTCAAGAACACAACGATGCTGATCACGAACCACATCCAGTTCATGACCATCATCACCAGAAGCTCCTTGACATTTATCCAATTGGGAGAGCTCTTTTTCTTTACTTCAATGGGATTGCCACCTGACGGATTCGATAACTGTGACTGAGACGTACCGGAAGCGCCAAGATTATATTTCATATTCTCCATGACAACATAAGATTCTTATCCTGGTATCAGAACATTGCTACAAGCAGTGCCGATACTGAAACGATAAAGGTAACTACGGTCGAGATAGCAGAGAGATACTTGAATCCTGCACTGTGTTCTATCAAATCCACGCCATTGGTATCGACATAGACAATATCATTCTGCTGAAGGTAATACACCGGTGAATTGATCAGGTCGGCCAATCGGGTACAATCCACACGATAAGACCAAACCTCACCATTCTCCTCACGGATAACCACTACATTCTCTCGGTAACCGCCCGCCTTGAAGCCACCCGCCAGGGTAAGAGCCTCAATGATGGTGCAACGGTCCTTGTTGATGGTCAGGATGCTCTCATTCTGCACGCCGCCAATTACTACGACATGGAAGCTAAGCAGCTCCACATCAACAACGGCATCATTGATGTAACCCGAACGCAGGCGGTTCTGAATCGTGTCAGCCACTGCCTTACGAGAAAGGCCTTCAACATGTATGCGGCCAAAGACAGGGAACTCGATGAAACCATCCTTGTCAACATGGAAACTCTGCTCCAGTGGAGCGGATGAACCCAAGTTGCTGTTCATATTAGAACTCTGGCGGAGGGCACCATTGGCAGAACCCGTACCGATGATGGTCTTATTATTAAACACCTCCACGAGCTCACGATCCTGGGATGCAATTGCGATAGACAACTGATCATCTGCCTGGATGCGGATGTTGTAAGTGGTGGCAATACGCTTGGCATCAAGATACTCATCTGCATCCTGAAACAATGCGACCTGTTCCTTGGTGATACAACCAGTGTAAACCAGCAAAGTCAGCAACATAATAAATGCCGAAAACAGGTGGTTCTTGGTAATTCTGCTGTGGAGGTTCTTCATAATATTCTTCATTATAACGAAAGGCAAAAAACAAAAGTAGGGATTGAACGCCCAGTGATGAGCTTTCAATCCCTATGGGCTTTGTGGATGAAATCATCCAATAGAGGAACTCCCGATATTACTCGGCAGCAGCCTCCTGAAGGTGCTGAACATAGATAGCACGCTCCATCTTCTTACGCTTAAGCTGAGATGGTGCATCGAACTGCTGACGACGACGAAGCTCCTTGATGACGCCGGTCTTCTCGTACTTGCGCTTGAACTTCTTCAGGCACTTTTCGATGTTCTCACCCTCCTTAACTGGTACAATAATCATATATGTACGGGTTGTTTTAAATGATCCGAATTGTCCGACCCCCTTTTTTACATCTCCATTTCTAATTGGTCTTGGACGCATCGGGTGCTTACCACTTTGTTAAGCGGGTGCAAAGATAGTCTTTTTCTGTGGTTTTGCCAAATAAAAATCAAAAAATCTACATTTTATCTTCTCTTTTGTAGGTTTTTTAAAATATTATATGTAATTTTGCACCGAATTTGACAACTGGAGTAAATAATTTAATAATCCTATTACCGTGATAGCTTCATTTTCAAGAGTCAAGAAAGTCCGTGAGGCCATGCAGAATGCTGGCATTGACATCTATCTGATGGAGAACACAGATCCCCACCAGAGTGAATATTTGCCTGACCACTGGAAGGAGGTCGAGTGGATCAGTGGGTTCCGTGGCGATGTGGCGGTTATTGCCATCACACAGAAAGAGGCTCGCCTCTGGACGGATTCCCGCTTCTTTATCAGTGGAGCAGAGCAGCTCAAAGGCACTCCATTTGAACTGATGAAGATGAAGGTGGCTGGTGTGCCTACCCTGGCTGAGTGGATTGCTACCCAGAAGAAGGAATGCGGTGCCACAACGATAGGTGCGTGCCGACAGATCTTTTTTCAGGATATTGAGATTGATCAGGATGTTGATCTTGTAGCGCCTCTGTGGAAAGACAGGCCTTCTATGCCTGATGCCCCGATTGAAATCTATCCGGAGGAATATGCTGGCGAATCAACCCGTGACCGCCTGAACCGAATCTGTGACGCCATCGAGGCAGAAGGAGGACAGGAACTCTTCCTCTCTTCACTGGATGACATTGCCTGGGCATTAAACCTCCGTGGCTCTGATGTCATGTGTACTCCCGTCTTCACGGCTTACGCATTGATCCGTCGCGATCAGCCATCTCTGTTCATTGACGAACGCAAAGTTACTCCTGAAGTAAAACAATACCTTGACGAACTTGGTGTGGAAGTAAAGAGCTATGACGAGGGAGCACGATTAGCTGCCAGCGGCACAGCAAACAGCTGCCAGAAGAATCCAATTCCACTGATGAAGGCCATCAAGAATGAGGTAGAGATCAGCGGATTCCGTTCGGCTATGCTTAAGGATGGCATTGCCTTGACCCGCTTCTATCACTGGCTCGAGGATCAGTTGCAGAGTATCGGAGAATTTACGATTCTGCCGGACGGATCGTTCGGCATCAGTAATGAAGTTACCGAATCTGACTGCATAAACAAGCTGATTGAATTCCGCAAGGAGCAACCGCTCTATCGGGAAGAGTCTTTCCCTGCCATTGTGGCATGGAATGAACACGGAGCCATGCCTCATTACGAGACGACCGCCGAGAGTAATGTCCCTATTGCTGGCAACGGCCTGCTTTTGATTGATACCGGCGGACAGTACCTTGATGGCACCACCGACATTACACGCACCATTGGCGTAGGTAATGTATCTGATGCAATGAAACGTGATTATACGCTGGTGCTGAAGGGACACATACGTCTGGCAAGGGCTGTTTTCCCACGAGGTACACGAGGCGACCAGCTGGATGCTTTGGCAAGAATGGATCTCTGGCGTGAAGGCAAGACCTATCGTCACGGCACTTCTCATGGTGTGGGACACTATCTGGGCGTACATGAAGGACCTCAAAGCGTGCGTATGGAACATAATCCTCAACAGCTGCTTGATGGTATGTTCTTCAGTAATGAGCCTGCCATCTACCTGGGAGGCAAGTACGGCATCCGACATGAAAACTGTGTCTTGGTGCGGCCTTTTGACCCAGCAACAGAAGCTCCTGACGCTACTCCATGTGAGCAGGAGGAGCAAGGCGAATTCCAGTGTCTTGAAACGCTGACCCTCTGCTATATTGACACCACCTGCATTGTCCGCGAAATCATGAATCCGGAGGAGATGGAGTGGCTGAACAACTACAACAAGCAGGTGTATGACACTCTCGCCCCTCACCTCAATGATTCAGACAGAGATTGGCTGAAGCAGAAATGCGAAGCCATCTGATACAAATACCTATTACAATGAGAAATCTTCTCTCCCTATTAGCAATCTTGTGCCTTATCTGTACTCTTAAGGCAGAGCAGAGATACCGCTATTATGACCGCATCACGTTCTACGATGTCTATGCAGGCACCGTCAATGAGGCTGATGCGCCTGTACCTGACGGCATTTTCCGCCTGAACAATTCGCGCTTCACGACGCTTCTCCCCGCCGAAGACCTTGAAAACATGGGAAAGGAACTCACCATGGAGGTTACCATCCATGCCCTCTGCGACAACTATGACCGTATCGGCTCCGTCGATCTGGTGCTTATGTCCAAAGACTCTACCATCTATAATGACTGCTGGCGAACCAAACCCGACGGAGGACATTATTCAGGCAGACTTGGAAATACTGACCCTACGATCAAGCGCATTGAGGTTGCCCGCTTCATCACTCCGTTCATGAATAAGAATGCGGCACTGGATTCCGTTCCATACTCATGGGACATATCGTTCCTTGCTCCAATGCTGCACGACAAAGCGCTGCGTGACTCAATGAACATCTGGCTTGAACTTCATCTTGAAGGTGTTCCTTACGCAGCCAACACCCAGATTTCGGGTTGTGCTGGCAGAAATGATGTGTTCCAGGGAACGCTCGATATCATCTCCCATGATGTTGCCCCTTCTCCCGAGGCATTTGACGGCAAGACCATTGTAGAGCCCTTGGTGTACGAGAGATACATCAACTCTTACAACAATACAGACGAAGAAGGTACTACCGTGGCTCATTATAAACTGCATCTGGATGAACCATTGACAGATGCCATGTTCCTGATGATCAACTCCAATCATGGCGCAAATTCTGGAGGCGAGGAGTACAACCGCCGCCTGCATTACGTATGGGTCAATGAGTGGATGGCTGAAGTATACCGCCCAGGACGCAACTCCTGCGAACCATTCCGCCTGTACAATACACAGAGCAATGGCATCTACGGCAGTGGCGTAAAGACGGATGACCAGTGGCAGGAATTCTCAAACTGGTGCCCAGGTGACGTAATAGACAATCATATCATCCAGTTAGGTTCAATTCCGGCAGGAGATTACGACTTCCGACTTCTGGTTCCGGATGCCATCTTCAACGGCAATGAGGGTTATTTCCCATTTAGTCTTACCTTCTTTGGTATGCGTGACGGTTCTCTCAATCTCGAAAAGATTACGGAGGATCGCCAGCCGAACTTCCAGTTAAGCTGGAATGATGATGAACTTACCATTTCGGCAACGGGCGACAAAAAAATCAGCCAATGGACCCTTCTCAATGCTGCTGGACAAAGGATTCAGGTTCAAAATGGAAGCATTGACCACCTGCACATGAAAGGACATGCATGCGGCGTCTATGTTTTAGTCTTGCTGATGGACGATGACTCCATCGAAACCCATAAGTTCTTCAAGAAATGATACATTCATATTTATATAGATCTGCGTTTCTTATCCTGCTGCTATCCATGTGTAAATCTGCCACTGCAGGAATTGTGCTGGGATATTGCGGCGACAAAATAGCATCATCGGGATTGTCAAATGCCAACCTGGATGCTGAAATTTCCTGTGCAATGGCGCTCCCTCCTGCTAAACTATCTGATTATACCATCTGCAGCATCAGCGAACTGCAAGTTGGATTGTCAGAAACAGAGGGTATCACAGGATTGAAGGTTTGGGTCAGAAACCATCTCACTACCGAGGATCTGGTCTCTGTAGAGGTTCCGGTAAACGAACTGTCACAAGGCTGGAATACTATTCAGCTGCCCTCTTTGGTGGAGATCAATGGCGCGGACACGCTCTTCTGCGGCTACAGCTATACACAAGAGTCAAAAGTCAAGTGCATCAGCTACAATGGTGCAAAAAAGACGCCGAACTCGTTCTTTATCTCAAACGGAACAATTTGGGGAGACTATACAAAAAACTATGGTCCCGTCAGTATCCGTGCCGGCGTTCAACCTAATCACGACAACGCTATTAAGCTTACGGATATCAGGCTTGACCGGCGCAGCCAGCACTACATTGGAGAGGGAGCTTCGTATCAGCCTATCACTATCACTGGAACACTGCAGAACGTAGGCCGTCTGCCTTTAAACTATTTTGTGGTGGAAAGTACAGACAATGGTTCGACCACAGAATCATTTGAAATTGACTGCCTGAATGAAGTACCTTTTGGCGAAATTGCGACATTCCGATATTCGGTAATCCCAGGGAAGAATGTAAATCATCCTGCCTGTGATATACCAATCGGTATTAGCATCGTGAAACCAAACGATGACGAGAATGCTCTGCTGATTAACTGCCAAGACACGCTTTACTATGAGTTGGGAGAAGCGTCCGTTATGCCAGATATGGCTCACTACATCATCGAAGAATTTACCAGTGAGGAATGTGGCTATGCGCCCATTGGACAGCAACGTCTGCGTGAGGCTGTTGAGTCAGCACACAGATACAATCTCGGCGACAACTATCAGGCGTGGCTGAATGGAGATGTGGATGGCTATTATACTACCTACACTATCATTTCTCGCCATGAAGGCTTTGGACCTGCCGACTATTGGCGTGTAAGCCGCGGATCAGACTACCAGCCTACAATCTTTGGTAAAGACGAACTGACCTTTGCTCCTGCAATGACAATCAACAGATCACAGATTCCATGCAGCACTACAATCAATGCCGACTCGCTGGGACAGATTATTGCCGATTATCAGATGCCCAACCTTGTCTCTCTTTGGACAAAAGAGGGCAGCCTAAATTATGATGCAGCAAGCCGCAAATTATCTGTTGATGTTGATGTAGCTCTATGGTCAGCAGCCTTCTGTCAGAATCCAAGAATTATCCTCTGTGTCAAACAGGACAGAACTGAGTCATACAATCAGAAGAATTATTATCCGGAGACGTACGACGCAAGTTACCAGTATGACGCAATCTGCTGTTTCCTTAACTGCAAGTCAGGATCAAACGAACTCTATCCTGGCATAGATTTGAATGGCATCATATCAGGTCAGTTACCTATCAGAGAAGAGTCGGGATTGGGCGAATACGGCAATGTGTACCGCACTTATTCATTTGAGGGGACACTTCCGATTGATATACAATCACTCGATGGCCTTACCCTAGTCGGCTATGTATGTGACCAAACCATTGGAGGACGCATCTATGGCTCTTTCTGTCGTCCTTTAGACAGATAAATAATTATTGAGATATTACGGTAAATTACACATATATGTATAGGCGTATTCTTTTTGTTATAATATGGTTCTATTTGGCACTGTGCCCTTTGATGGCGAAGGTCTGGAATCCTGACACGCTGCCTGTATCACCGAACTCCGAACATCCTACGTACGTAAGCAATCCTGACGGCATCCTTTCGCAAGAAAGTGTTGCGGAGATTGACACCATGCTTCTGAACATCGAGAAATCTAAAGGAGTCAAAGCCCTCGTCATCGCAGTAACCAACATCGAGGGTGATGATCCTTACCGCTTCGCAACGGATGTAGGCAATAAATATGGCGTCGGCACAAAAGATAATACGGGCATCGTCATCGTATTAGCCACGGATGACCGTTCCTATTGGATATCAACCGGTAGTGGCATGGAAAAATACCTACCAGATGCCATCTGTAAACGTATAGAACTGCGCGTAATGGTGCCACGCCTGAAAGAGGGCAAGTGGGAGGAGGCAATGGTGGAAACCGTGCGAACCATCACCCAGTTGCTGGAGGGAGATGAAGAACTTCGGGCCTCTTATACAGAAGAGGAGGACGACTTTGAATGGTTGATTCTGGCAGTTCCTGTAGGCATCATCGGTTCGGTTGTAGGCGTAGGCATTTATGAGGAATACAAAAAGAAAAAGTGTAAGAAATGCGGCAAGCATAAGATGAAGGTTATAAAGCGTAGTACCACCAACATCTCACGACGCATGGAACGCATTACAGAGGTCTGGCTGTGTGAAGAATGCGGACATACCGAGACACGAATCAGGGAAAGTCAGCGTGCAGACTTTTATGACGGCGGACACAGCGGCGGAGGAACCATCATCGGCGGTGGTGGCGGCGGATATCACAGCCGTGGACCAAGCTTTGGTTCATTTGGAGGTGGATCGTTCAGTGGCGGTGGCGCTGGTGGACGTTTCTAACGACATATATTAAATGGTCAGAAATATATTATAACATGTGAATTGGGGCATTTAACTGATGATATGAGTCATTTTTGACTATTTACTTATCAATGCAAAACGAATTGTATCACATAAACAATTAAAACTATGAAGAAATCGAATTGGATTATCATTGCCGTAGTGGCAGTGCTGGCAATCTGGGGCATTGGGGCTTACAATGGCATGGTCTCGGAGGACGAGAATGTTTCAAAAGTATGGGCTGACGTTGAGGGCGCCTACCAGCGTCGTGCAGACCTCATCCCAAACCTTGTAGCTACCGTAAAGGGATATGCTGAACATGAAAAGGGCACCTTTGAGGCTGTGGTAGAGGCTCGCGCAAAGGCAACATCAATCAATATGAACGTTGAAGATCTTTCTGAAGAGAACATCAAGAAGTTCCAGGAGGCTCAGAGCCAAGTATCAAGTGCTCTCGGCCGACTCATTGCTGTAAGTGAGAACTACCCTGAACTCAAAGCCAATGAACAGTTCATGGAACTTCAGGCACAGCTGGAGGGCACTGAAAATCGCATCAATGAAGCACGCAACAAGTTCAATGCTTCTGTTAAGGAGTACAACCTCAAGGTTCGTCAATTCCCTGGCAACATAATCGCAATGATCTTCAGCTTCAGAACTAAGGCTCCATTCGCAGCAGAGGCCGGTGCAGAGAAGGCACCAACCGTACAGTTCTGATTTACCGAAGTTTGAGGGCTCAAATGGACTGATTACAAGCTTTATTTGACAACCCAAAATAACAACACGCCCCGATTTCGAGGCGTTTTGTTATTTTAAATCAAAAAAAATGCGCAATGGTTTGCACTATTCATATAATTACCGTATCTTTGCATCGTGTTTTTCATGGTATTAGATTTAAGGTAATGTGAGTCCAGGCCGTCGGGATGACGATCTGGACTTTTCTTTTGTATCAGACGCTTCCTCTATATGCAGCTGCACCGCTGGCTGAGGACGACTTTGAGAAAGCCACACTACATCGTTAATTCTAGGCATTTCGGATAGCTTCAACCGCCTGATCCATGATTGCAAAGAGTTCAGGAACAGTCTCGGCTCTCAACATAGCGATTCGGGTATCACGGAAATTTGGGATGCCCTTAAAGATAGGTGTTGCTGCCAGATGCCTACGAATATGAAGGATACCTCTGTATTCATCTATGCGTGATACGCTCTCCTCCACTTGATGTTTAAGTGCCAGGATACAATCGTCAAGTGACATTGGCGGCATTGGTTCGCCAGTAGTCAGCAAATGCTTAATCTCACGAAAAATCCAAGGATGTCCGAATGTGGCTCGTCCTACCAGAATGCCATCCACACCTGTCTCTTCAAAACGTTGCTTGGCAATCTCGGCACTTGTCACATCACCATTGCCGATAATAGGAATATGGATTCGAGGATTCTGCTTCACTTCTCGAATCAAAGACCAGTCGGCCTCTCCATTATACATCTGTGAACGCGTACGACCATGAATGGCGAGGGCCTGAATGCCACAATCCTGCAGCTGCTCGGCAAGGGTTGTAATAATCTTATGCTCACAATCCCAACCCAATCGGGTCTTAACAGTAACAGGAATCTTAACTGCATCAACCACGGCACGGGTAATATCAAGCATGAGTGGAATATTCTGAAGCATGCCAGCTCCTCCACCCTTTCCTGCCACCCTCTTCACAGGACAACCATAATTGATGTCGAGGATATCTGGATGCGCCTGCTCCACTATTTTGGCAGCCTCGACCATTGAAGGGAGGTCTCGTCCATAAATCTGAATCACTACAGGCCTTTCCTCTTCAAGCACTGTAAGCTTCTTCATCGTCTTGTCAATATTGCGAATCAGCGCATCCGCACTGACAAACTCACTATAAACCATATCGGCACCAAAATGGCGACACTGCAAACGGAATCCGACGTCCGTAACATCCTCCATCGGAGCTAGCATGACCGCTTGGTCTGGTAAGGTTACATTACCTATTTTCATCTATTTTATGTTTTGGGGAATTCCAATTATGAATTGAATTTGACACTTTGATAGTGCAAAGATAACAATTTTAATATAATTAGGTATGTTTAGGCTGAAAGAAATTGTTTTTTTTATTAAAAATTATTATATTTGCAGCGTAAATACAGAAAAACAACAACAATCATAATTATTAATAACAAAAACTAACTATCTTCTTATGTGGTTAACAGATTCTTCTATCGGCCGTAAGGTTGTGATGAGCGTATCGGGTGCTGCACTCGTATTGTTCCTCACCTTCCACATGCTGATGAACCTTGTGTATGTCTACGATGTTGCAGTTGGCACTGGTGCTGGCGAACATTATTACGACAAGGTATGTGAGTTCCTGGGCACCAACTGGTATGCACTTATTGCCACTGCCGGTTTGGCTCTCCTCGTTGTCATTCACTTCGTAATGGCTTTTGTTCTGACTATTCAGAACCGCAAGGCTCGTGGTAATGACCAGTATGCCATCAAAGGCAAGCAGCCTGTACATTGGGCAGCTAAGAACATGCTCGTGCTGGGCATCATCATCGCCCTCGGCATGATCCTCCACCTGAAGGACTTCTGGTACAACATGATGTTTGCTGAGCTCGCCGGCATGGAGGGTCAGTATGAACCAACAGCAGGTTTTGACTGGATCAACCTCGTATTTGCCTGCCCTGTTACCGTTTGCATCTATGCCATCTGGTTCGCTGCTCTCTGGTATCACCTCACTCATGGTGTTTGGTCTGCAATGCAGACTCTTGGCCTCAGTGGTAAGATTTGGCTCCAGCGCTGGATTACCACCAGCTACTGGTGGGCTACCATCATCGTATGCGGCTTTGCTTGTGTAGTAGTTGCTGCTATCATCAATAACGGCGGTTTCACTGGCTGCTAAAAAAGTAAAAAGTGAAAGAGTAAATTACTTCGCTGGCGAGTAACTTCCAGCCGACTGATACTCTTTAACTATTTAACTATTTAACTTTTTAACTATATCTTTATGGCTATTGAACATATCATGGATCCCGAACTCAGCCGCATCCCTGAGGGTAAGCTCGCTGACAAGTGGACAAACTATAAGGCACACCAGAAATTGGTGAACCCAGCCAACAAGCGTAAGCTCGACATCATCGTCGTAGGTTCAGGTCTTGCCGGTGGCGCTGCAGCTGCTACTCTCGGTGAGATGGGCTTCAAGGTAAAGTGCTTCTGCATCCAGGACTCTCCTCGTCGTGCACACTCTATCGCAGCTCAGGGCGGTATCAATGCTGCCAAGAACTACCAGAATGACGGTGACTCTATATATCGTCTTTTCTACGATACCATCAAGGGCGGTGACTACCGTGCTCGTGAGGCCAACGTATATCGTCTGGCTGAAGTATCAAATAACATCATCGACCAGTGTGTTGCTCAAGGTGTTCCTTTTGCTCGTGAGTACGGCGGAACCCTCGCTAACCGTTCATTCGGCGGTGCCCAGGTATCTCGTACTTTCTATGCAAAGGGTCAGACCGGTCAGCAGCTCCTCCTTGGCGCTTACTCTTCACTCAACCGTCAGATTGAAAAGGGTACCGTCACCATGTATCCACGTCGTGAGATGCTTGACGTTGTCCTTGTGAAGGACGAACAGGGCGTAGAGCGTGCTCGTGGTATCATTGTACGCAACCTCGTAACCGGTGAGATGGAGCGTCATTCTGCTCATTGTGTAATCGTAGCTACTGGTGGTTATGGCAATGCCTACTTCCTTTCTACCAATGCAATGTCTTGCAATGGTGGTGCTGCTATTCAGATTTATCATAAGGGTGCTATGTTCGCCAACCCTTGCTATGCTCAGATCCACCCAACCTGTATCCCTGTTCACGGTGATATCCAGTCAAAGCTCACCCTCATGTCTGAGTCTCTCCGTAACGATGGTCGTATCTGGGTTCCAAAGAACATCGAAGATGCTAAGGCTCTTCAGGCTGGCACCAAGCAGGGCTGGGAGATTGACGAAGCTGACCGCGACTATTATCTGGAGCGTCGTTACCCAGCATTCGGTAACCTCGTGCCACGCGACGTTGCACCACGTGCTGCCAAGGAGCGTTGCGACAAGGGCTTCGGCGTAAACAACACCGGTCTCGCAGTATTCCTTGACTTCTCAGAGTCAATCCAGCGCCTCGGTCTTGACGTGGTTCGTCAGCGCTACGGCAACCTCTTCGATATGTATGAGAAGATTACCGACGTTAACCCAGGCGAGAAGATGCGTACAGTCAATGGTGTTGACTACTATAAGCCAATGATGATCTATCCAGCTATCCATTACACCATGGGTGGTATCTGGGTTGACTACGAGCTCCAGACCACAGTCAAGGGTCTGTTCTGTGCTGGTGAGGCTAACTTCTCTGACCACGGTGCTAACCGTCTTGGTGCATCCGCTTTGATGCAGGGTCTTGCTGATGGTTACTTCGTATTGCCTTACACCATCCAGAACTATCTTGCTGACCAGATTCAGGTTCCACGCTTCTCAACCGATCTTCCAGAGTTCGCTGAGGCAGAGAACGCTATCAAGGCTAAGCTTGAGAAGATTATGAAGGTTCAGGGTTCACGTACCGTTGATTCTATTCACAAGGAGCTCGGTCTCGTGATGTGGAACAACGTTGGCATGGGTCGTACCAAGGAAGGACTTGAAGAGGGTCTTAAGAAACTTAAGGCTCTGCGCGAAACCTTCTGGAAGGAGGTTTATGTACCAGGTGAGCTGAATTCTCTCAATGTCGAGCTCGACAAGGCTGTCCGTCTCCTTGACTTTATTGAGATTGGTGAGCTCATGGCTCGTGATGCCCTCCATCGTGAGGAGTCATGTGGTGGTCACTTCCGCGAGGAGCACCAGACTCCAGAAGGCGAGGCTAAGCGTGACGATGCAAACTTCATGTATGTTGGCTGCTGGAAGTATATGGGCGAAGGCAAGGAGCCTGAACTCTACAAGGAGATGCTCAACTACCAGGAGATTAAGGTACAGACACGTAACTATAAGAACTAATAAACAGGTCAGGCTCACATCCCCTAACTCTTCCCCACTGTAGGGAGAAGGGAGTAGATACCTCAATGAGGATCAAGGATTGGCGCCGATACACCTGAAATTAAATTACTAACGATAAAAACTACCCCACATACATCCTACTCCCTTCACCCTATAGGGGGGGGAAGGGTCAGGGGATGGGGGCTATCAAATATGGGAAAAGAACAATTCCTTAACGTCAACGTCAAAGTTTGGCGTCAGCGTGGCCCAAAGGAGAAGGGCGAATTCAAGACCTATCGTGTTGTGCATGTTTCAACCGAGATGTCCTTCTTCGAAATGATGGACACACTCAATGAGCAGCTCATCAACAAGCACGAGGAGCCTATCGTATTTGATCATGACTGCCGCGAGGGTATCTGCGGTACCTGTTCACTTTATATCAACGGCCGTCCTCACGGCATTGACGATGCTATTACCACTTGCCAGCTCCACATGCGCAAGTTTAAGAATGAGGAGACCATCACTGTTGAGCCTTGGCGCTCGGCTGGCTTCCCTGTAATTCGTGACCTCATGGTTGACCGTTCTGCTTTCGACAAGATCCAGCAGGCTGGTGGTTACACCAATATTAACTGTGGTGCTGCACAGGATGCCAATGCTATCCTCATCTCTAAGGTTAATGCTGACGAGGCTATGGACTCTGCTTCTTGCATCGGTTGTGGCGCTTGCGTTGCTGCTTGTAAGAACGGTTCGGCTATGCTCTTTGTCTCTGCAAAGGTTAGCCAGTTCGCTCTCCTTCCACAGGGTCAGGTCGAGGCTGCTGCTCGTGCAAAGGCAATGGTTGCTCGCATGGATGAGCTCGGATTCGGTAACTGTACCAACACCCGCGCTTGCGAAATGGAGTGTCCTAAGAGCGTGAAGATTTCTAACATCGCTCGTTTGAACCGCGAGTTCATCAAGGCTAAGCTTGCTGACTAATCAATGTAAAATACACTAAGCGGTCCTTGAGTTGCTCTCATGGACCGCTTAATGTATATATGATACAGATAGGGATTCATTTCTGATAGAGAGAGTATTTATAGCATACCACTTATCAAGTATTGCTTATAACAAGAACAGCGAACCTCTCGGTCCGCTGAATCTCAAATAACACACATGAAAAACATAATACCAATAAATAACACACAAAAAAAACTTCGTTGCATTTGCGCTGCAAAGGTAGGAAGAAAAAACGAGATAACAAATAAAATTTTTCTGCAAAAAACTTAAATTTTTCTTATTTTCACCATATAGATGAATTTTTAAGTTCTTTTGACTAAATAACAAACAAATGAAGTATTCTGTTACGAACGAGTTTGTCGAGAACCTATTGAAAGAACACGACATACGGCCCACTGCTGTACGAATCATGGTCTGGAAAGAGATTATGAACTTTGACTTTGCCTTTGCACTATCCGATCTTGAAGGAGCATTGCCCACGGCAGACAGAAGTACACTTTTCCGTGCCTTAACCTTATTCGTCAACCAACACCTGCTACATACTATTGACGATGGAAGCGGTCAGCAGAAATACTGCATCTGTCACGAATTAGAACAACACGATTTTTGTCACGAGGAGAGATCTAATACTCATAAAGATTGTCAGCATGTCCATCTATCCTGTACCATCTGTGGTCGCACGTTCTGCCTTAGATCACAAAAAATCCCTTCGGTACAAGTACCAGAGGGATTCACGATATTACATGCACAATATCTCATTCAGGGCATCTGTCCTCACTGCGCCCATAAGACAAAACTCGATGGTAGCCGCTCTAAATGTTGCTGTCACAACACAGATTAAAATTATAGCATAGCTATGACACCACTAATGGCCATATATACATATATAATTCTATGGAGCAGACTTGCAGAGATTTGATGGAAAACAAGTGACCCTATCCAAGTCCCTAACAAGACGGCTATCAAACCATAGCACCATGCTTCAATCACAGAATAGGTTACAAATCCATTCTGTACTCTAAAGAGCGTCATCATTATATTCCCCATCACAAAATATGTTTGCGCTAATACCAGATATTCTTCCTTTTTTTCAGTACAAGCCAGAAAATACAATACAGCGGGAGGTCCCTGCATACTGAACAATCCGCCCATTATTCCTGAAATCACACCCATAACAATTTGTACAAAAAGTGTGGACTTCAATTTTACTTTACTCGAGAAGAAAAAGAAATAAATACTTACGAGAATCAAAATTGCTCCCAAAATCTTCTTCAAGAAACCATCAGAAGCAGAAGCAACAAATATAATGGAAAAATAACTAACAACAAGAAAGGTCAGAAGAATAGGAATTAACTTCTTCCAAACAATTAACTTATACAAACGTACTACAATAATGGAAGAAGTCACAGATGCTAGCATGCTACTAAGTGTGGTAGCTTCTCCATAGGTAGGCAGCGCATATGGCAGAAGTGTCATAGCAAAGATACCGAATCCGAATCCAGAAACTCGTTGTACAAAGGCACCTCCTAAACAGGAGAGAAAAAGATAAAAGAAGCTCATCTATTTCTGTTTTAATATTAGCTTTTTAATCAGAATAGGTATAAAACGTAAAGTCACATAAACTCAGGATAAAAAATATTTTACAACCTGAAAATGGACACCAACAAGTCTGGCACACATTTCACAACTTGTAAACGGACGCCAACAAGTCTGGCACACATTTCACAACCTATAAATAGATACCAGTGAGACTAGCATAAATTTAACAACTTGTATATGGATGCTAGGGAGACTTCAAGACACATGACAATAATCAAAAGAAATTAATGGCATTAGCCCACACTTTGCAAACTAACATCTGTTATTACTATTTGAAAGAATCCTTTTGTCATGCGTCTTAATGCAAAGATTGAAGTTCTATTGAAATATATAGAAATAGTTTACATATACAAAAAAAGCACCAGACTATAGCTGTCCAGTGCTCTGTAAGGTGGCGGCTTTCTACTCTCCCGCTTTCGCAGTACCATCGACGTTACAAGGTTTAACTTCTCTGTTCGGAATGGTAAGAGGTGGAGCCCTTGTGCTATAACC
>JAZLJN010000054.1:0-6872 GCA_045617885.1 Bacteroidales bacterium
GTGTTATGCGGTATTAATCCAGCTTTCGCTGGGCTATCCCCCACTTATGGGCAGGTTACATACGCGTTACTCACCCGTGCGCCGGTCTCATCCCCGAAGGGATTCTCCCTCGACTTGCATGTGTTAGGCCTGTCGCTAGCGTTCATCCTGAGCCAGGATCAAACTCTTCGTTGTACTTTTTTCTATATCCTTGTCCTCGGGGGATTATGCCCGAGGAACAGTGACTGTTTGAATTGACTAGGTTTGTACTACTATTCTTACCTAAATGGTTGAATTATGATTTCACTCTGTCAAAGATCGTTGCTTCGCTATTTTTTAGCGGAAGCGGGTGCAAAGATATAGTAAAAAAATCTATTGACCAAATTTTTTGAAGACTTTTTTCGAAAAATGTGTAAAAAACTGCAAAAACAATGGGTTTTCTTTGGTGGATTGTTAAAAAAAGGTTATTTTTGCAGCGCATTTCCGCCAATTCAATACCGATACTGAATATCGCAAACGGATACAGCAAACAAGATGGTCTTGTGCGGATACAGCAAACAAGATGGTCTTGTGCGGATACAGCAAGCAAGATGGTCTTGTGCGGATACAGCAAGCGAGATGGTCTTGTGCGGATACGGCAGGCGAGATGGTTTTGATGCAGATACAGCAAGCTAGATGGTCTTGCCACTGATAACGGCAAACAAGATGGTCTTGATGCAGATACAGCAAGTTAGATGGTCTTGTGCGGATACGGCGGAAGCTAACAAGTTCGATGTTTTGGTGCGTATGCCGAAGACTGCTGATCAAGACTGTCCTGTCGAATGGCGGCGATATCGAAAGCCAAAGACTGCAATATGCCATTAATCATTACTATATACAGAAACAAAATGAAGGATTTTATCTATAAGCTGGAGATGAAGACTCGTGACTACGAATGTGACGTGCAAGGTGTAATCAATAATGCCAATTATCAGCATTACCTTGAAGTGACTCGTCATGAATTCATCCAAAGCGTAGGATTAAGCTTTGAGGGCTGGCACAATGAAGGCATCGATGTTATGGTGTCAAAAGTTACCATCTCCTATAAGAATTCACTGCGAGGCGGCGAAGAATTCATTTCTTGCCTCAACCTCCACCGCCAGGGTGTCCGATACGTCTTTGACCAAGAGATCTATCGCAAGAGCGATGAGAAACTCTGCATCAAAGCACAGGTAGAATGCGTATGCGTAGTCAATGGCGCCCTTACTCGCGGCGACGAAATCGCAGAAGCCTTTGCCCTATATCTTCAATAAATTCGCCTGACACATGTGTTTCGGATACAACCATCCTCACAACAGAGGAATGTAACCCTTCCAGACACACATTATATATAATATATAGACAAACCTATGAGCGAAGACTTGAGATATATCTTGGCACTCATGTCAATCAAAGGCATCGGAACCATCCGCACCCGCCATTTGATTGAAGCATTCGGTAGTGCAAAAAACATCTTCGAAGCAAGCGCCTCTGAGCTAAAAGAGATTCCAAGTATCAGTCAGGCGCTATTGGAAGGAAGATCCGCCCCACACCTGTTCGATCAGGTTGACCAAGAACTCACCTTCATCGACCAGCATCATATCCAGACCTACATCTATGGTTCAGAAGGCTATCCGACACGCCTCCTGGAGTGTCCAGATGCGCCATCAGTCTTGTTCAAGGTAGGCGATACCGATCTGAATTCTGCCCGAATAGTCAGCATAGTAGGAACGCGCACCTGCACCCTCTATGGCCGCGACATGGTTCATCGGTTTGTGAGCGAATTGAAAGAACTAGTCCCAGACGTCATCATCGTCAGCGGTCTTGCCCTGGGCATTGACGTAGAATCGCACAAAGCCTCGTTAGAGAATAACATACCCACTGTAGGAGTCGTAGCTCACGGACTTGACCGAATCTATCCTAACCAGCACCGCAACATTGCCAAGCAGATGGTGCAGCAGAAAGGCAGCATTGTGAGCGAAAGCACCACATATCAGAATTTCGAGAGGTCATCGTTCCTCGCCAGAAACAGAATCATCGCAGGACTCGCCGATGCCACCATCGTAGCAGAGAGTAAGGACAAAGGCGGCAGCCTCGTGACCGCATCCATTGCAAACGACTACGGAAGGGACGTCTTCGCCTTCCCCGGCCGTGTGGGTGATACTCGAAGTGAAGGCTGCAACCGTCTCATTCGCCTGAACCGAGCCGGATTGATTACCTCTGCTCAAGACTTTGTCGAATCGATGAACTGGGATCTGCCCGCCAACAGTCCTGCTTCCGTACAGCATACAATCCCATTCGAAGAAGACAACCTCTCTCCCACGCAGCGTCTCATCCTTGATACCCTGCGTGACCGAGGCGACATGCGGGCATCACAGCTGTCCGATGCTACCAATCTGGATCATACCCTCTTGCTCGAAGAGCTTCTTGATCTTGAGATGAATGGCAAAATCAGGAATTGTCCGGGAGGAATCTATCAAATCAAATGAATCAAACGCCTGCAGCCGAAAGAGGTCGCAGGCGTTTGACATTTATTGAATCTTGGGATAAGCGGCAGGTTGATACAGATATTGATGTGAAGCGAAATGACTCTTCAATGGGTGGTTATTCTGAGAATCATTTACCCAATTATTAATCTGTCCATTCAGAGTACTAGAAGAGTTTGAACTTGGCTTAGGATCGCCTTCCTCTAGTGGAGTATAGCCAGTTGAATAAGTTGGGATATAACCTTCTTGTCCTGGCTCTACTCCATTCTCATCTGCTATCAAATGTGTAGCATTCACATCGTCCGCCTCCGCGGCAGAGTATACATCATTCACAAAAGAGATTTTCTGCATCTCAACCGTAGATTTGCCTGTGGCTCCATTTACCGAAGTAACCGATGGAGCCAATCTGCTATCGTAATAGCAGTCTGTTATTGTTCCACCATTGCTCACACCATATTTATTTGATCCCACCAATTCTCCGGCATGGTAAGAGAAGAGAATAGATCCAGAGTTGCTGCCCACGAGACCGCATACGGAACCTTCACCTGAAACAGCGCCTGTATGATGACAGGCAAATACAGTACCGCTGTTCGTACCCACCAAAGAACCCACAGGACTAGTACTAGTACTTCCTACATCTCCATTCACAATACAGGCACAAATCACACCTGCATTGGCTTCTGCCAATGCTGCATTACCGGTAAGAAGCTTACGATAGTTGGGATTAGGAGTAGTTGTATTATCTGACGTTATTGTAGGAGAACCGGTAAGAGGATTCTCTATAATCACTTTATCAATCAACCCCTTCTCCCCTACATAATTAAATAAAGGAGCACCCTTCAGGAGTGAAATCTTACGTTCTGCTCCCAAGAAAGTTCCTTGGAAAGGCTTACCAGGTGTACCCGCAGTTCCAATGCCAAACCATGTTACATTCTGACTGTCCGGATTCTTCTGCAAGATGATACCAGCATCCAGTTTGATGTATTTTCCTTCGAAGCTATTACCAGTACCTCTGACTCCGCCATTTGACACCTCATAGGCAAAAGACAAGAGCTGGTTAGCCGTACTGATGGTGTAAGGCTTATCTATTGTTCCTGTATTTCCATAGATATCAAGAAGCACACGTCCATCATCAGTTCCAGAAGAGAATGATCCATCCGGCTCCTTCTTGTAGTACAACCAGGTAGCATCGTCCTCAGTAGCGATTGGGTCTGTGGCTATCGTAACGTAACCCGATGTAGGGCGTTGATCGAACGTTGGAGCTGACTGCAAGAAGGTTGAATTCTTCTTCAGGCTACCCTCATCAGGCGTAGGCACGAACTCCCAGTCGGTATATTGCGCACCAATCGTCATCGTCTCGTCTTTATGGTTGAGTTTGATATTGATGATCGTACACTGATTAGGATGGAAATAAACCGGTGTTCCTGCTGCGATTGAAGCCTGATACTTTTTCTCCAGCCAATAGCCAGGTTGTGTACCATTTTTCTTTAATTCAGCGAGGTCCGTTTTCAGCGGATCTGGATATTTCACACGAAAATCAAGAATAAGATCCTGCATCTGATATCCTGATTCCTGAGGCACGGTAATACCATAGAAAGTAAACGTCTTACCAGCATTCTCACCAACACCGGCAGGGACATAATCCCAAAGGAACATATCACGGGGATTATTCTCTGAATGAATGTTTGATTTTGCAGCAGCTTTATAACTGGTCTGTTCCCATCGGTAAAGCGTAGGCTGGTTTTTCACAACCATACTGTCCACAATGGTATAACCATCCAATTCTGAACCATAGAAATCACTCAGCATCACCTTCACTTTGATGCTGCTCAAACCATGATAGAACTTAATATTAGCTACCGAAGCTTCTGCCACAATTGCTGTATCATAAGCCAGAAGAAGATCTTCCGCACACATCAACGATGACTTTGGTATATATTTGGTCTTCTCAATCTTATTCTCAACTACCTTAATAGAATCTTTCTCATCAGTAGTAGGATTATAGTTAATTAATCCAGTTCCACCTGACACGCCAATAGAACCATAATAAGTATTGCCCTCTATAGTCCAATCAAATACAGCACTCTCATCATTCAGCAACTTCTTCACATTCGGCAAGCTGTAACCGATGAATGTATGTTTGCTGGTAGCATCGCTCCAATAGATACGTACAGGATGCGAATCCCCATTCTCCGCATCACTGCCCGTGTTCTTATCTCTATCCCATGCGCCGCTTTCATTGTTCTGGAAAGTAATATCACTGTAATTAAAACGTGGTATTGCACCCAAGGAACGGCGAATGGAGGTAAATGTTATCTGATCGTTATCTACAAACTTGAAACGGCTGATGTGATCCTCCAGATAGATCACATCCGTACGAGTCTTTGCATCATCACCTGAAGATGCAATCACCGCATTGATCTGTGACAGTTCTACTTCACCTTCCGGGACGCCGGTGTTCACCAAGTCATCCTGGCAGCTCAGCAGCAAAAACGGAAGGACAAGATAATATAATTTTTTTAATAAGGAATTATTCATAACTACTATTGCATAATCCATAATCAGTTCCGAGCAGCAGAACCATGACAGCCTGGAATCCAGATTTCAGAGTTGGTTAAGGTTCTGGAGTCACACCTACATTCATCGTGATTGGATAATACTTACCTTGTTCGAACACGGTGCGATCAAGCACCATCTTAAAGCGTCGGGTATCATCGCGAAGCCAGAACTCTGCTTTATTATTTTCATCCAGCACACAGGGAGGTACAATCACACGATACTGTTTTGTACCGGGGATATGATAGCAAGTGTAAGTGGATGTATTTGGAATCTCAACGCCCACATTTGTTGCATGAGCGCCACCTCGGAAATAATCCACTTTATTCTGATCGGCTATACCCACCACCTTGCCATGGTAATCGTATTCACAACTGGATTTCACTTTATAGCCATTGGTATAGTTACTCTTATCCTTAGCTGCATAATAGTCACCCACTACCACTTCAGCCTGATCAATATCGGGCATATTGGTCATGGTCAGCACTGCATCAGTCGATATCTTGTTGCCAGCCTCCAAAGCATCGTCATTAATGGTAATGAGCAAAGAAGCCATCACATGCTGGAAAGTCAGACGAATGTGATAGGTTCCCGTCTGCGAATACTGTTGCGCCCAAAGCACATCGCTTGCCTTATAGTTCTTCAGCCGATGCTGATCAGCATGGAATACATTGCTGTAGTAGTTCAGGCGAGTCGTATTGTCATTGGCGATATACATTTTCTCCTCTGTCCATGTGATGGCAGTATAGACGTATGGCGTAGGCTGGCTCTCATACACGCTGAAGATGTCTGATGAACCGCTATGACTATACGAACCCGTAATATCATAGTAATCATTAGCCGTAAGAGTGGACCATGCGCTACCCGTCCATTTCAGCAGCCAGAAGCTGTCCATCGTATTGCCCCAAGTGGACTCGCCATAGAGTGTAGTAGTGACGTAAGGGCAGATAACCTTCAGCCGAATCATATCATTTGTCTCAAAGGCATTTCCACCTTCATTGACACGCGTAGATGGCTCTCCATCATACGGCATGACTTCGCTGCTGATGGTCAGAGGCTGGTGTGGCTCACACTGCAAATTTTCATCTGCATTGCAAGCACTCAGCAGCAAAACCACTAATGCGGGAAAATATAAAGTACTGTATCTCTTCATTATATTATTTTCAAACTCTTATAGTTACTGCAAGTCAAAAGTACCTTTATCCATTTTTTTGCTCCACCAAAAGAAATCAAAAGAAATCAACATATCTAGTGGTAAATATTGATTTCAATTAGGCTGTTGCAGTACATCCCAGTTGGCTACGTTCTCTGTACCAGTTCCAGCGTCACCCGGCTTCCCGTCCAGCATCTGCGGATAGGTATGGTCATAGCCATTGCCCAGTGCCTTTACTTTATAGTGTACCATACAGGGATAGTCCTTACCCTTGTCATCCATGTTATATTTATAGATGGCATAAGTCATTGCCTTCCATGGAGCAAGGCCATAGAATTCTTCTATCTGTCGTTTAGACAACAGTTCGTAAGGAGTCTGACGGTTAAGCATATTATCATTCAAAGCTCTGAGGATACGAGACTGACGGCCACGGATATACTCCAGAATAGAATAGTCATCTTCAATATTCGAAACAGCCACAGCATCTTCACAATCCTCATGCTCATCCTTATTGTAATAGTTGCACATGAAACGACCCCATGTCGGTTTCTTCGTGTATTTCTTGTCCTCCAGCTGCTGGGCAAAACTGATCTGAGGAGCAAAGAAGGCTGTACTGCCAGCTGCATAGGCTCCCAGGAGCGCAGCGCCGGAGATGTTCGATGCCGTGCGCATACAGCCAT
>JAZLJN010000055.1:0-6038 GCA_045617885.1 Bacteroidales bacterium
AAACGCCTGAATCTCTGAGCTTGTCACACAATGTCTTTTCGATTTAACCAACATTTATCCTACATTCTATCATGTATTTTGAGTCGATAATATCTAATCTGAGACTCTATGACGCCGTCTCAATACATGACATAAAGAAAAAAAGCACCCATCATCTCAATTTATGAGAGCGGGTGCTTATTTTTTTTCTGTGATACTGCGCAATGCACAGGCATGCGGCGTCACGCCTTTAGTAATTACTAAGTTCATCATGCATAGGAAGAAGGCGGATATTGAACCGCCTTCTTTTTTTTATTTTATTTAGTTTTATGCTCAATTCGCTTCAACGGACTGCCCGTTTCGGATGAGCGGTTCGGGCAGTTCGGTTGAAACGGTGTGGATTTCTTACTTGTTCAGAGGGGTCAGATCACGCATATTTTTGCCGTTCATTTCCAGTCGGTAGGAGTTATGCAATAATCGATTCAGACAAGCGTCGGCGTATGTATGCTCTTGGAACAGGTCATACCAGGCATTCACCGGAAACTGCGAGATCACCATGGTAGAACGATTTGGATCCCGGCTTTCCAGAACCTCGAACAGATTTCGGCACTTGTTTAGGTCCAACTGCATCAGACCAAAGTCGTCAATCACCAGCAAATCAAAGGAGACCAGATTTGCCAGTGTTTCCCGGTAGCTGTCCATGGCCTCGGCTCGGTTCAGTTCGTCAATGAGCTGACTGGCCTTGCAGTATTTGACTGTTTTAAACTGTCGCAGGGCACAGATTGCCAGCGCATTGGCCAGGTAGCTCTTGCCGGAGCCGGTCTGACCGGTAACCATCAGGTTCCGTCCCTCCTCCACCCATTTGGACTTGGCCAGTTCTTCAATGATTCTGGTGTCCAGAAGCCGTTCCGGGTCATAGAGCGTGTCATCCAGATCGGCGTGGGGATACTTCAGCGTGGCCTTTTTTACGAAGCGGTTCAGCTTCTTGTTGTAGCGCAGATCCCATTCGGCATCCACCAGTCGTCCTACCTTTTCGCGGAAGGGAATCAGATCGGAGTTGGGGTCCCGAAGAAGTTCTTCCAGAGCCTCAGCCATGCCGGAAAACCGCATAAGCTTCAGCTTGCTGCACAGCTCATAATCTTCAGTGGAAAGAATATCCGTCATCACTTGTAAAACTCCTTTCCGCGGAGGTTCTCATGGGATGGCAGCTTTTGCGGTGTCTTCTCCTGACTGCGCTCCGTAAGCTGCTTCAGGCACCGCTTGAAATAGGAATACCGGCAGGCGCTGCTCTCTACGCAGAGCCGTGAGGCCTCCTCCACCAGCAATTTAGACTGGCCGGTACACATGTGGAGAATGCCATTGCAGCTGTTGTAGGACTGCTCCTCGTGCTGGTTAGAGAGCAATACGGAATCAATCATCTTAGCGGTATAGGAACCGTATCCGGCGGCCCAGCGGCGGTAGTAGTCGCCGTTCTTCTCGTTCACATCATGGTAGTACTGATGCTCCTGAGGCATATGCTCCGGCTTGGTGATATACTTGGGAAATGTGGTATATGACCGTCTGTGAGTGCAAACCAGCTTGTTGTTGCGGTCACAAATTCGAATCTCAGCCATGGTCGCTTTCAGAAAAGCAGGCTGAGCGTACATGGTGCAGGGAACAGAATAGTAATGCTCGTCAAAGAGCAGATGGTAATTATTGGGCACCTTCCCAAAGTAGCGATATTCGCAGGGCGAGAAATGCCCGTTGGACAAGGGGTGCATCTTTGGCTTGTCGTAAGCTTCAAATGCCTCCCGTCGGGAAAAGCTCTGACCCTGAATTTTGCGGTCATTCAGATTGTCTACGACCCGCCGGACAGTCCAGTTCAGCTCTTCCAGAGAGTAATAAACTCTCTCCTTCAGATCCTCCAGCAGATGGGTTTCCAACCACTGGACACCCTTCTCCACGGTTGCTTTGCCCCTGGGTTTCCGGGATGGCGGCGGCAGGATCACCACATCATAGAACTGCTCCAGGTCCTGATATGCAGAATTGAGGATCAGATCGTCCTTGGTATGCTTTGTGACTGCGGCACGGAGGTTATCCGGTACCAGATATTTGGGGACCGCACCATAATAGTCCAGCGCATGGATGGTGCCTGCAATAAAATTGGGCAGTTTTTCGTCAGAGAAAGCCTCAGCGTAAAGCATACTGCTCACCCCAACAGTGGTAACAAAGATGTGAGCTTTGCGTACCTCGCCGGTCTGAGTGTCCACCAGAAGCTCCGGCTGGTCGCCGACCCAGTCGATGTACACCCGTTCTCCAGGAACACGCTCCACCGCCATGCGGAGGCTCTGAGAGCCATGGTGGGTGCTGACATACTGGGTGAAGTAATGACAGAACTGGGTGTACTGGTAACCGCTGGGGTGCTCCTGTTTGTACCGCAGCCACATGAAGTAGAGGTTGGCCTTGCTGCCCTCTCGGTGAATACGGTCATAGATGGCTTCGTAGTCCGGCATGATATCCTCGGACTTTCTGCGGACATTAGAGGGCGGATAGAAGGATGCCTCAACGTCCTCACCAGGCATCTGCTCCAGTGCCTCCAAAGGAATGCCTTTGGCCCAATAGCGGGACATGATGAGATTCACGGTGCTGTTGCCAACCCCATAGCGGCTGCGGCAATCGTCGTAGGAGATGCCCTTGAGACGCATCTCGATGATGCCAAGAATGGTTGTGCTGTTTTGCATGGAAAATGATACTCCTTTCTCGCAGCAACTGCTGCAAAAAAGACTGTATCATACCTATGCTCGGAAGGCACCGTTTGCCCGAAAGATGTACACCGTTGGAACCGAAACGCTCACACCGCCCGAAGCGAAATCGTCACACCGTTCGGGCGAAATTTGCAGTTTTAAGTTATAAGTCGCTGTGTAACAATTTCATTCAATTATTGCTATACTCAGGCGTCTTTTCAAGCTTACTGCTCGGGGGTAACGCCGAAACGCTTGCAGTGAGATATCCATTCAGGGTTTTCAAGGAACTTCTTATACTGACCCTTATTCAGCGTTTCCTTAACAAGCTCGCAGGTATCTTTTCCTTCCTTCATAATACCTTCGATAAATGCATCGAGTTCCTGTTTAGTTCTCGCCATCGCCATTACCCTCCAGTCTTCTGATTACATTTTCATAGTCATCGATTCCTGCGGGAATCGGAAGTCCCGCTTCCTGAATTATCGCCGTTGGAAATTCAACTCTGCAAACAGGCATACCTTCGATATTTGCATATATCTCATCTCTAAGTTCCGTTGCGGGAATCAGAATTGCTTCACGTTTATCGAACGAAACAGCCTCAAACGAGCCGGGGTGTTCTGCCCATCTGACCCAGTTTGGGTGTTCCGTTGTCTGTTCGACGTTTCCGTTAATAATAATGTCATACATCATTTTCATTATCCTCACTTAATTTTTTAGAAAGCCCGCGCCCAGAACACACCGTAATTGTAGTACTTGGCGAAGGGGGCCCACGTCTGACTAGTGTAAACCCAGCGCCACGCGCGCGCCTCAGTGTCCTCTGAGCTTGACCAGATATAGTTGTTAGTGAACCATGTCACAAGTGGATTATCTTCTGGGTCGGTCGCCGTCCGTAATAAGTCAACTTCTGCTTTTGACGGAACGAACCAGTCATCACATCCGCCAGGCTTATCTGTGCCGTTGGCAATATCCAGAAAATGCCAAATGCTATTAGCTTGTGTGGTATAGGCACCTTCATCCGCTGCCATGACTATATTGGTATTGTTGCGTCCCTCGCCTAATTCTGCTTTTGTATTCAGCAGAGTATATACCCACGAATCCTCTTTCTGATAAGACCACACCTTTGACGTAAGAAGCTGATTATTGAAAACATAAAACTTATCTTTTGTTGGTGTGCCTTCTACCTTATACGCAAAAGGTTCAAAACCGGGAACAATATTTTCGCTGGGAATTATGTCTCCTTCTCTGTCATAGAACGTATAAGTTCCACCGGTTGATGTTTCGTCAATGTAGAAAATTTTCCCACCTACGAGATTAGTGCCTTCAACCGTCCTATGAATTATTCCCATAGAAATTTTCTTTCCGAGTTCTGTGAGACCGTAAATAGGAATTTCAAAATTTACACTCATTTATATATCTCCTTAAAAATCTGTAATAGCCAAACGTATCCATGTATTATCTGCAACACAAAGGTACACATAGCTTGAATCAAACGCTACTTGACCGATCGTTCCTTCGTCTGTAGACGACGTTGGGACAGTTCCAGAATACACCAGCACACCTGATTCATTCTGTGAAGTTTCAATTCTATTTATAAATTCCTTTGCAACTTCATCTTTTTTAACTCTTTCATCAAGCGCAGTCTTAACAGTACCTTGTTCGTATTCAATACCATTTGCATCTTTCAATTCGTCAAGCCTGTCTTTTACAGTGCTCCCATCATAGGATACCTGTTCTGACGTCCAAACAGCACCCGGCGGGTCGAACAGTAAATCGTCAGATTCTATCTGCGGAAAGATATCATCCCAGTCAGCATCGCCACTACCTGAACCAATTTCGTCGGTAACTTTGACCACATTCCATGTCTCTCCGTTGTACTTTTTAAGAACGCCGTCAAACATGGCATAGTCGCCGGAAGCGTAGGTTGCTGTTTCGTCATATGCTTCTGCGATGTCTGATTCTAACTTTGCAATCTGCTCCGATTGTGCTGTTGAAGAACTGGCCATACCTCTTGCTATCATATCTACTGCCATAATATAGCCCCCTTATGCCATAATACGACCGTATACCTTAACTCCGGACGAACCGGAATTAACAATCTTGAGACGTGTAAGGCCTCTAAGAGGTACACAATAAATACCGTTGCTGGTAATCGACTGGGATACGCCAAAGGATTCAAGAGAGATAGCAGCAATGGTTTCCCAGTTCCCATCTTGCAAATCAGCCATACCCATTACCTTAAGGCTGACAGAGCCGTTTCCTGTTACATGAAGTGTCATATCTTCTGAACGTTCAAGCACTTCCATGACATTGCTTTCAGACCCTGTGCTGCTACTATCAAAAAATACAAAATTATTTAAAGTCATAAAATACTCCTTTCATTAAATAAGCAGAACTGGTAAATATACTAGTTCTGCATTAACTACAACATAAATTAGATGCTATGAAAGAAACCCATTGTTCATCAAACATTCTCCATACACATCTTTAATGCGTTTCGTGATTGCTACAGTCTTGTTGTTTTCAAATTTTGGATGCTCTTTGCAATAATTTTCATAACTGTCGATGTCTACGAGGACATTATCGAATTCTTCTTTTGTATGTAACATCCCTCTAATTACTTCGCCTCCAAACCGCAACACGCGTGCTCTTGCAACACAAGCTTCGTATTCTTCGCGTTTGGTATCTGCTTCGTCTAAGCGCGAAGTCATGCAATCATTTACCTCTTTTACCTTTTGTTCTAGATTATCAACTTTAGAATTAACGCCGGTAATCTCTTTTTTTATTTCTGAAATTTCTTTCATCGTGCCTTCATTCAGTTTGGAACCAATCCACTTTAAGAGCGAGCTTAACGGGTTCCATTTTATCGGAGTAATCTGTATGAATACCGATATTGCAGCAACAATACCGGCAAGCCATTTCAGCATCTCCTCAATAGACATATCTTTAATGACTTCCAAAGTTAAGTCCTCCTTCGAACAATCGCATTAATTATCTTATACAGAAAGGCTAAACTCGTACTGTACGCCTGTCTCCTGTGGAATAATGGTAAGAGTGTTGCTTGAAATATCGTACACTGTCGAGTGTACTGTGTGCCACGTCTTATGGTTTCTTGTCCGATGATCAAACTCATCAATCATATATGCTTTAACTTCATTAAAATCGTTATGATTCTGATATATAGTAAGATTACCAAACTCCTCAGACTCTCCAACAAGTTCTGAGTACCAGAACGGATCAGTCTCTTCGGTGAATGCTCTTGTATATTTAACGGCATCCATAACATTTATCATATCTTCTTTTTCTGATACTTCGTCGAACATACTTTGAATAATTTCATAA
>JAZLJN010000056.1:0-12215 GCA_045617885.1 Bacteroidales bacterium
AGAAAGGCATAGCTGCCATATTTTCACCCTTTATTCTCACCGCACATTTTGGTCTTTCCTTTAACACGAATTACCATGCCATAAAATCCGGGTGAAAATCTTGGGTGAAAATAATGCTGGGAGCATTTCTTGGAACGGCTGCGCCGAGAAATCTGGGGTGAAAATCAAAGGTAAAAATCCGTTAAATCCGTTAAATCCGTGTTCAAACCAAACCGTACAGGTCAAAAAAAATACCCTTCGCAGGAGGCTTGAAACCTCGATGCGAAGGGTATTTCTTTGTGTATATTTGGATAGGTAATGATTACTTGAGGAAAGTAATGAGCACGCCTGCTGCTACTGCCGAACCGATGACACCAGAGATGTTGGCTGACATACAGTAGTTGAGGATGTTGTTCTTTGGGTTGATCTTCGTAGCGATGTCATTGGCAACGCGTGAAGCCATAGGAACAGCAGAGAGTCCGCAAGCACCAACAAGTGGGTTGATCTTCTTTTTAGAGAAGAGGTTGAAGAGCTTCACGAGGAAGATACCACCAGCGATAGATACTGCGAATGCGAGGAAGCCGCCTACTACGATGCCGATGGTGGTCCAGTTGAGGAACGACTCGACGGTCATGGTAGCACCTACAGAGAGGCCCAGGAAGATGGTGGCAATGTTCATCAGCGCATTAGAGGCGGTCTCGGCGATACGTGAGGTGTCGGTGCCGATCTCCTTGATGAGGTTACCGAACATCAGCATACCGATGAGCGAAACAGCTGAAGGTACGATGATGGCAACGAGGATGGTGACGAAGATTGGGAACACGATCTTGGCAACGCGCATGTTTTTGATCTGAAGGGTGTTTGGATAGAGCTTATCCTGCTCCTTCATGTTGATCTCACGCTCGGCCTTGGTGGTACAGAGCTTCACCACGAATGGGATGATTACTGGCACCAGAGCCATGTACGAATAGGCAGCGATGGCGATAGGACCGAGGAGGTGAGGAGCGAGCTTGATGGTGGTATAGATGGCGGTAGGACCGTCAGCACCACCGATGATGCCGAGCGAACCAGCCTCCTGTGGAGTGAAGCCGAAGACACCGATAGCTACGAGGATCACACCGAAGATACCAACCTGAGCAGCTGCACCGAAGATAGCGAGCTTAAGGTTGCGGAGCATAGGACCGAAGTCGGTCATGGCACCTACACCCATGAAGATCACTGGTGGGATGAAGCCGGTCTTGATAAGCCAATAGTAGATCATGTTCATGAGGCCGAGCTCATGGGCAATTTCAGGGAGACCCATCTCATAGATGCTGTACTCTTTGCCGTTGGCATGGACTATGCCGCTGCCATCTGCACCGAATACACCCATCTCTCCGCCTGGGAAATTAGCCAGCAGGATACCCATTGCAATCGGAATGAGCAGCAGTGGCTCGTAGTGCTTGGCGATGCCCAGATAGAGGAAGAGCAGACCAAGCGCATACATCACGAGAAACCGTGGGTCAGCACCGATAGCGCTGAAGGCGGTCATCTCATATAATTTGGTAAAAATTGTTGTAATATCCATAATGAAGCCCCCATCCCCTGACCCTTCCCCCTTGCATGGGGAAGGGAGTGGTTGCCACAGTGGGGAATTTTTGGGGGGATAATATTGGTGATTGTTACTAAGCCTTACCCGAAGAAGGTATCTACTCCCTTCACCATGCAAGGGGGAAGGGTCGGGGATGGGGGCCTGCTTCTTTACTTGATTTTGAAGATTGGGTCATCCTCAAACACCTTGTCGCCAGGGTTAGCGAGGATGGCAGTGATCTGGCCGTCGCAGTCAGCGGTGACGGCATTGTAGGTCTTCATAGCCTCAATGTAGCCGATGGTCTGACCCTTCTTGACCATATCACCAACCTTAACAGGATTCTCACCTGCAGCCTTAACGAGAGAGAACTTGCCCTCAAGAGGAGCGAGCACGTCAGCGCCCTCACCTGCTGCTACTGGAGCTGCACCTGCTGCTGGAGCTGCTGCTGGAGCGCTGCCATCATTTGGAGCGATAGATACGGTGTAGGTCTCACCATTGACAGTCACCTTGAGATCCTGTGCCTTGATAGCGCCTGTGCCACCAGCGTTAGCCTTCTTAGCCTTGCGCTCTGCGAGGTCAGCCTCGAAGTCAGCCTTTGCCTTGCCGCTCTTGTAAGCCTCATACTGTGATGGGTGCATTGCATACTCGAAGAGCTCCTCGTCGTCCTCACCGAGAGGCCAGCCGTTGGCCTGCATCTTAGCGCGGAACTCATCAAGGTTGTCAGGAGCGTAGATCTGAGGATCCTCGGTCTCGAACTTAAGACCCTTCTCCTCTGCCATCTTAACGAGCTCTGGTGCAACAGGACCAGGCAGCTGGCCTGACTTGCCGAGGAGCATGTCCCAGTGGTTGTCAGCAATGATGCTCCAGCGCTCCTTACCCTTCTCCATCTGGAGAACGTTCATGAGAGCCTGGTTCTTGACATACTGTGAGAATGGAGTTACGAGGCAAGGATAGCCCATCTTTGGCCAAACGTATGCAACCTCGTCGAAGAGCTTGATCAGAATCTCATCAGTGGTGAGCTTAGGCTGACCGTTCTTCTCCTTCCAACGGTTGAGGCCTTCGAGGTTCTCCTCCAGGTCGGTCATGAGCGAGCCCATCATACCGCCAGGGAGACCTGGTTTAACGAGGAGCGAGTTGTTGAGGTGGTTGAGGGCTGGGATGTAGTAGCCCAGGAAGTCATCCATCATCTCCTGGATCATGGTGCGTACCTCCATATATGCTGCCATGTTGACATCCTTTACCTGGAAGCCAGCGTCCTTGAGAGTCTCGATGACGGTGATGACATCAGCATGACCGGTACCCCAAGAGAGTGGAGACATACCGCAGTCGATGTAATCACAGCCATTCTCTGCTACCTCAAGGATAGAGGCCATGTTGAAGCCAGGGCCGGCGTGAGAGTGGTACTGGATGACGATATCCTCCTTGATAGCCTTGATGCCGGCAACGATCTTGCCGAGGCTCTTTGGACGGCCGATACCAGCCATATCCTTCAAGCAGATCTCATCAGCACCAGCCTCGATAAAGGTCTTGGCGAGGTTGACGTAATACACAACAGTGTGGATAGGAGAGAAGGTGATGCAGAGCGATGCCTGTGCAATCATACCAGCCTCCTTGGCATACTGGATAGAAGGGATTACGTTACGAGGGTCATTCAGACCACAGAAGATACGGGTGATGTCAGTGCCCTGTGCCTTCTTAACCTTGTAGAAGAGCTTACGGAGATCTTTAGGGCAAGGGAACATGCGGAGGCCGTTAAGAGCACGGTCGAGCATGTGAGTCTGGATGCCAGCCTCATGGAAAGGCTTGGTCCACTGACGGACAGAAATGTTAGGATTCTCACCATAGAGCAGATTTACCTGCTCGAAACCACCACCATTGGTTTCAACACGATCAAAGCAACCCATCTCAATAATCTTGGGTGCTACCTTAACGAGCTGGTCAACACGAGGCTGGTACTTGCCAGCACTCTGCCACATGTCGCGGAAGACCAGAGACAATTTTACTTCTTTCATAATCTTAAGTCGGGCCCCCATCCTCTGACCCTTACTTCCTTCGGGGTGCGCGAGCAAAGCTCGGAACCCCTTTGCATGGGGAAGGGAGTAGTTACATCTGAGGTTTGGGGGGTTCTATTTATTTGTTAATATAATTATCTGCTGTATGACGTTGCCTCCATCCTCTGACCTTCTCCCATGCAAGGGAAAAGGTCAGAGGATGGAGGCGTCTTTACTTTATTTTGTAATCTTTGTTACCACAGCACCAGGAGCCACCTGCTTGATAGCGGCTTCGGTAGCGGCCTTGACGTTGGCTGGGATAGCAGCAGGGGATGCTTGGGCAGACTTCTTGGGTGCTACCTCCTCCTCTGGAGCAAATTTGTTGACTGCCATGATCATCAGCTTGGAGAGATTGATGATCAGGATAAGGATCACGAACACCGTGCCCATGCCGACAATCATCAGCAAGAGCGCAGTTTCCATATTAGTTAAACCTTCCATATAAATTTGAATATAATTATAACCTGAAAAAATAACCTGATTGAAGTCTTGCAAGGGATGCCTTGCTCGGTTTCTTTTTACTCCCTTTAGGGCTTACAGAGACCACTTAAGAGATGCTGTAATTCACGTAGCCGGAGAAATGTCTACTTCAACTTTGGGTGCAAAGTTAGTGATATTTTGACAAAATTCCAAAAAAAGTGCCGTAAAAACTGAAAAAAACAGCAGTTTTTACGGCATTTGGGAATTTTTATGCAAAAATGCTCGGAATTATGAATGGCTTATTTCTGAATAGCCTCATAAATAACACTATGTATGCGCGTGCGATAGCTCTCCCGGCTGAGGAGGTTGTTGGCACGCGAAGGGCAGATGCGGTTAGAGAGGAAAATGAAGACGAGCTCCTGCTGAGGATCCACCCAGCAGCAGGTGCCAGTGAAGCCGGTGTGACCCCAGGTGAGCGGGCTGCACTCTTCTGCCATGTTAGGGTTCTTGGTGCCTTTTGCCACCTGACGGTCAAAGCCCAGACCACGGCGTGAGCGGGTGGAACGTTGGGTGGTGAACTGGTGGCAGATCTCCTTGTCGAGGTACTGCCTGCCGCCCTCTGCACCATCGTTTGCCATCAGCATCAGGATACGTGACAGGGCAGTAGCGGAGCCGAACAGGCCAGAGTTGCCCTCCACGCCCAATGACCAGGCGCCGATCTCATCATGCACGGTGCCGTGTACCAGGCTGTGACGTACGGTCTGATCAATCTCTGTAGGGGCAATCTGGGAGCGGTCGATGCCACGGTCAAGAGGATTGAAGCAGAGCTGGTCATTGAAGAAATCGCCCAGACGCTCCTGCAGATAGAGGTCGAGCCGCTGGCCAGAAAGTCGCTCAATGATGTAACGCAGCAGCACGAAGTTGAGGCAGGAATAGAGGTACTGCCCCTGCTTCTTCTTGGGCTTGAGACCAGCGATGACGGAGATCATCTCCTTGTCACGCACATCAAGCGAAGGCTCCGGATAATCCTTATAGAAGAGATAGCCGTCACGCAGACCCGACTCATGGTAGAGGAGGTCCTGGAGGGTGACGTTGGCATAGGCAGTCTTCTTAAGTTCAGGCAGCCATTTGGTCACCTTGTCTTTGAGGTTGAGCTTATACTCCTTGACCGCCAGAATCATGGCAGGAACGGTGGCTGCAATCTTACTGATAGAGGCAAGGTCATAGAGCGTCTTATAAGAGACCTGCACACCAGCCAGCCAGTCCAGCTGATTGTCACCATCAGTAGGCGCCAGCGTGCCGAAGCATTTGTTATAGACCACCTTACCCTTACGAGCCACCAGGATCTGGCAGCCAGGGGTGGCGCCACGTGAGACGGCATCCTGCGCCAGTACATCAATCTGCGCCAGCACCTTGGCATCCATACCCACCTCCTTGGGGTCAGTGACTATAGGAGCAGGCAGCTTCTGGACAGACGGATCAGCCTTGGCTGCGGTTGACTTCTTGGCAGACTTCTTGCCAGCAGAGGAGTCAGAGGCGAGCATGGCATTGGCTTCAGTAGGGTCAACGTAGCTGCTGGAGAGGATAGAGGCATTCTTGGGATCGCCCGCCTTGACCCAGGCGTACATGTCAGTGGCTGCCTGCTGTGGGGTGACGGGAGAGAGGGCCACGGGATAGAGCAGCTTCTGACGCTGGGGAGCAACGACGAGGGCGTACTTCCACTGGAGCACGCGACGGCACTTCTCCTCAATGGTCTGACGCTTCAGGGTGCCCTTGCGGATAGCCTTCTGGAGCGACTCCCAGCAATCACTGATAGGGGTAGGCTGGAGGAGGATGTCCACACCGGCATTAAGCGCCTTGACGCAGATGTCGGGGTACTTGCGCGCGCCCTCCATAGCCAGACCGTCAGTGAAGACCAGACCCTGAAAGCCGATACGCTCACGCAGTTCACCGGTGATGATGCGGCTGGAGGCGGTGGCAGGCATGCCCTGGGTAGGTTCGAGCGAAGGAACCTCCAGATGGGCGGTCATGATGCCACCAAAGCCGGCACGGCTGAAATGCTCAAAGGGAAGCATCTCAAAGGTGCGCATGCGCTTGGCATCGTGCTTGAGCAAGGGCAGCACCTTATGCGAGTCCTGATCCGTATCGCCATGCCCCGGGAAGTGCTTTGCCACAGCCATCACGCCGCCATCCTCCAAGCCGGCAGCATACGAGAGACCGCAGCTGATGACCACAGAAGGATCGGCACCGAAGGAACGGGCACCGATGATGGGGTTCTTGGGATTAGAGTTGACGTCGAGCACAGGGGCAAAGCTGATGTGGATGCCCAGCTCATGGCACTCCTGCGCCATAGCCAGGCCGTAGTGATAGAGGAGACTGTCACGCACGGAGGGGTCGATGGTGGCAAGATCCTTGTTCATCGGGAAGCGGACACCATCCTTGAGACGCATGGCAGAGCCCCATTCGGCGTCAGCGGCAATGAGCAGCGGCAGATGGTTGATCTTCAGGCTCTGCTGCTGGGCATAGTCCACAAACATGGTCTGGCTCTTGCGTGTGCCTTTGCTGAAAAGGATGCCACCCAGGTGGTATTGCTTCATCTCCTTTTCGATGGTGGACTTATTGGCAGCAGAGAATTCGGGCATGTAATAGAGCGGCATGATGAGCTGCCCGAGTTTCTCGTCGTCGGTCATGCGCTGCATCACGCTGTCAACCCAGTGGTCCATATCGGCGGCAGCCACGTACCCGAGCATATTCTGGGCAGTGGCAGTCAGGATCATAAGAGAGGTGGTGAGAGTAAAGAGAAAGCGTTTCAAAATGTTGTATAGTTAAGTACAAATAATACATTGGTATTTTTCTACAAGGAATTTAGGGGAATGAAAGGAAAACCTTAACAGCTTGTATTTCTTTTAATTCCTTCAATTCCTTGTTCGATATAAACTCATTGTAGTTTTTGACCAAGTTATTATTTATATGTTACTTAATAAGCAATAACCTTCCATAGGTCACGGATACGCTGTTCTGGATCCCAGTTGCCATTAAAGGTCCAAAGAGCGGTGATGGCGTGGAAATCAGGTTGACCAGGTGCTGACTGAAGATTGTTTGTGAGCCATCCTGAATGCCCGCCTTCGCGTACACAGCCATAGAAATAGACGCGGTGTCCCCAAGGGCAGGGGTCTATTTCTTTACCTTTAGCAAGCTCTGGCTGTGAGCGATAGGCATGGTCGATGTCGGTATCAAGGATGCGGGCAGAGAGCTGACAGTTGATCAGAAAGAACTGCGCGTCATGATGATAACGGCCGAGTGGTGTTGGCTTAATGGCATCGAATTCGGAATTGGTGATTACGAACTTATTCTGTTCGCTGCCTCGTCCGTCGTGCCAAAGGATAGCTCGCGTATCGCCCAAGAAACGGCAGCGTGTGGCATAACAGGTGCCGCGTGGACAGATGAAATCAACGCCAGGACAGCGGATGAAGAGATCAGAATGATAGTACATTCCCTGTTTACCCCAAAGAGAGAGGGCGTCATTGCCGTCAGAGATGATATTGCTATTAATGATAATGGTGCGCGTAGCTGATCCGTAGATGGCAAACTGATGAGTCGTGGTATTGGTGATGGTAGTGCCGTAGTTGTTGATAACGGTTAAGCCAGAGATGAGGCAGTCATCGGCTTCGTCAGTCAGCACCAGGATTCCGCTGTGTACGGTTTTGCCCTGGTACTGTGTGGGCATACTGAGATCACGCGCTTCGGCTCCGACCAGAATACAGCTGTCGCGGTTTTCGCCTACGAGCACGATGTTGGGTCGGTCAATGACAACCTTCTGATTATATAGCCCGTTGCGGACCAGAATCTTATAGGGAGCCGATCCTTGTCTTGGAGCCTGCTCAATCGCCTTCTGGATGCTCTCACCTCGATGTACTACAGCATCAAAATTAACTTCATCTACTTTAGGCTGAACGCCTAACACAATTGTGCCATTCTCATTCGCTCCCTTAGCATCCAGATGAAGCGTTATCTTATGTTTGGGGTCGAACTTGACTGCCCATTCCTCATAGAGAGGGTAGAGGGAGGCAGCGCGGTCATTGTACCAGCTGTAGCCGCTGCGACGTTCACTACCGATGTCCTCCAGACGCCGGCGAGGGATTCCATCACGGTCACATACGTATGGGATACAGTTGTCCAGGTCATAGTAGCGCCCCCAGATAGGTGCTGCGTCAGGATCAGCCACGAGACGTGTATCACGCTTGCCATCCTCCGAGCGGGTGCGGACTACGCGGAGTCCGGTGAGCTTATATTTGTCAAACCAAGCCATAGCGGCGTGAATAGCAGCCTTGATGCGTTTGTCCGGGTTGGGCAGCTCCATAAGCATACGTACTATCGTCGCGCTCTCCTGTGTGCTGTAGGAGGGGAGCTCGTAAGCGCGTGCCGGGGCGGGGAGTAACGTCTGCCGGTCATGCTGCTGACACCAGATGGTAAGCTGTCCGCCGGTACGTATCTGTGTGGCAAGAATACATTCTATACCTTTGTCAAAAGCTGTCTTGAGTGACTTGTGCAGGGAGGGTTCACACAAATCTCCCTGATAGGGAACTTTGCCTTCGTACATGTCACGCAGCATGAGCATGGTATTGACCATGGCATCATCATTGTACGTGATGTGAATCTGATAACCATGCATCTCTGGCCAGAATTGAGGCCAGCCACCGTTGTCATACTGTCCGCTGAGCAGGTATCTGACACCCTGGCGGAATCCCTCACGGTAACGTGTCTCGCCCGTTGCCTGATAGAGGTGGGCAAGGTAGATCATCTGTGTGGTGGTGGCGTTGTTGTCAATGGTGGAGTCGTCCTGACGAGCCTTATCAGCCAGCACTGCCCGCTGCTGCTCATCAGTCATGGGTGCAATCATCTCCTTGTCCTTGTTCTTTGGCCAACCACCTGTCTGACGTTGCCACAGAAGCACTTGATCACCGATGCGACGAGCCTCCTGGCTTTGATAGAATTCTGGATTGCTCTCGCGCAGAGACTGTGCCTCAATACGGAGGCAGAAAAAAGAGAGAAGAAGTGTCAGTATAAGAATTACAGGTTGTTTCATGTCTTTGATTTAAAACGAAAAGCAGGAAATGCTCTACTGCACCCGATGAATGCAATACTAGTCATTTCCTGCTGTATAGTTAGTAAGGATCGGGTCGATTACTGCATCGAACCGCCCACGATGTCGAGGAGCTCGGCAGTAATAGCAGCCTGACGACCCTTGTTGTACTGAATGCGAAGCTCGTCGAGGAGTTCATTGGCATTATCCGTTGCAGTCTGCATTGCCACAGTACGGGCTGCATGCTCTGCTGCCTGGGCATCAAGCATGATGGTATAGATCTTCATGCAGAGAGCATCAGGAATAAGCTGATTAAGCACAGCCTCGGGCGTTGGTTCAATGATATAACCTGCCATTGCCTTGCCTTCAGAAGCCTCAGAATTGAGCTGTACGGGCAGGAAGACCTCACGGGTGGGGATTTGGCTGGCTGTATTCTTGAAATGCATATACTGAAGCTCTACGCGGTCAATACGGCCTTCGGTATAATCCTTCATCAGGCGCTCGGCAAGAGCTTTAGCCGTTGCAAAAGTAGGATTGTCTCCCTTCTCCACATATTCGCGGATCTGATTGAATCCTTTCATTTTGGCAAGACTCTGGTCAAGCTTGCGTCCTATCACATAGCAGTCGATGGCGTCACTGGTCAATCCCTGCTCGGCATACTCATGGAGCAGTGCTGTGGTGTGGCGCAACGAGTTGCTGTTGTAACCACCGCAGAGACTTGAGTTGCTGGCAATGGTCACGATGGCAACACGCTTCACCTTGTCATGTGGATGACAGAGTGGAGTGCTGACTTTCGTGTCACCGCTGAGCAGCGATACCATGATCTTATGCAGTTGGCGGTCATAGGGGAGCATGCTCTCAATAGCCATCTGTGCCTTGTGGAGCTTGGCAGAGGCTACGAGTTTCATAGCAGAGGTAATCTTGAGGGTGCCCTCTACCGAACCTATACGACCTTTGATTTCCTTTAATGAAGCCATAGTTTCTTCGAAAAGTTAGAGAGTTAAAAAGTTAAAGAGTTAAAAAGTTCTTTGTGGACAAAAACGATGACCAAAGTTAGAAAGAAAAGAGCTGACGCGAAGCATCACTTTTTAACTTTTTAACTCTTTAACTTTTTAACTTATGCAATCTCCGAGCAGACAGCGTTAGCGAGCTCGGTGATTGTATTAGTGATCGTTTCGTCAATCTTACCGGCTGCCAATGGCTTGATGACATCCTCTGTATGAGCGGCACGGAGCAGCTGCAGGAACTTCTCCTGGAACTCTGGCACCTGATCAACGGCAATCTTTGCCATCAGTCCCTTGGTGCCGCAGTAGAGGATAGCAATCATCTCACCGACAGGCATTGGTGAGTACTGTGGCTGGATAAGGAGCTTGTTGTTCTTACGTCCACGGTCAATTGCCATGGCTGTAACGGCATCCATATCACTTGAGAATTTAGAGAATGCCTCAAGCTCACGGTACTGTGCCTGATCAATTTTGAGGGTACCAGCCACCTTCTTCATTGACTTAACCTGTGCCGAACCACCTACACGCGATACCGAAATACCTACGTTGATAGCTGGACGGAAGCCCTGGTTGAAGAGGTCGGTCTCAAGGAAGATCTGACCGTCAGTAATAGAGATTACGTTGGTAGGAATGTAACCCGAAACGTCACCAGCCTGCGTCTCAATGATTGGAAGAGCGGTGAGTGAACCACCAGCCTTGACATGTCCCTTGAGCGACTCTGGAAGGTCATTCATCTGCTCGGCTACCTCCTGCTGCTCAATAACCTTAGCTGCACGTTCGAGGAGACGAGAGTGCAGATAGAATACGTCACCAGGATAAGCCTCACGACCTGAAGGACGACGGAGGATCAACGAAACCTCACGATAGGCAACAGCCTGCTTAGAGAGGTCATCGTAAACAACGAGCGCGTGACGTCCGGTATCGCGGATATACTCACCGATAGCAGCACCGGCAAATGGTGCAAAATACTGAAGGGCAGCCGAGTCAGCAGCAGTAGCAGCAACAACTACGGTGTATGGCATAGCTCCCTTTTCGCGCAAAGTCTGTACGAGAGAAGCTACGGTAGAACCCTTCTGACCGATGGCAACGTAGATACAATAGACAGGATCGCCATTCTCATAGTTCTCCTTCTGGTTGATGATGGTATCAATGGCAATAGCGGTCTTACCTGTCTGACGGTCACCAATGATAAGCTCTCGCTGACCACGACCGATAGGAATCATGGCATCGACAGCCTTCAGACCCGTCTGGAGAGGACGCTTTACCGGCTGACGGAACACAACGCCTGGTGCCTTACGCTCGAGAGGCATCTCGAACTTCTCACCAGGGATGTTGCCCATGCCGTCAAGAGGCTCGCCCAGTGGGTTGATGACACGACCGAACATGTTCTCATTCACCTGAATTGAGGCAATGCGCTTGGTACGCTTCACTACCATACCCTCCTTGATCTTTTCAGCACCACCGAGGAGCACGGCACCAACATTGTCTTCCTCCAGGTTCATGACGATGGCCATGACACCGTTTTCGAATTCCAGCAACTCGTTCATCTCGGCATTGCGCAGACCGTAGATACGAGCCACACCGTCACCGACGGTCAACACGGTTCCGACTTCGTCGAAATGTGTTGAGGTGTCGATGCCATGCAGCTGCTGCAACAATACTTCGCTGACTTCGCTGGCTTTGATATTACTCATATTTTACAAAGTTAATAGTTAAAAGTTAATAGTTAAAAGTTTCCACTGCCACAATTATTTGCAAAAAACAGCGAATCAGTAGTCAAAATATCCCTGAAAGCAGGAACTTTTAACCTTTAACTCTTAACCTTTAACCTAAGCGATTGCTTAGATGATTCGTTTGTTTTTCTCAATAAACTGTTTCTTGATCGTGTCAAACTGCTGGCGCACAGAGGCGTCAAGACGTTGATCATCGATCTGGAAGATGAAACCGCCCAAAATGTCGGGATCGACAGAAGTCTCAAGGATTACGTCGATAGAATTCTGAGAATTCCGTTCGACCATCTCCTCCAGACGCTTTGCCACCTTCTCGCTGACCGGAACAGCAGTAATCAGCTTGCCGATACTGATGTGTTTGAGTTCGCGATAGAGGGA
>JAZLJN010000057.1:0-3422 GCA_045617885.1 Bacteroidales bacterium
TGAAGGATCAATACGGAGGTGATGACGAATGGGCAGAACGTACAGCAGAGGAATTTAAGATCACGCTGATACCTTTCGAGGATGTCTATTATAGCTCCGATATCGACGAGTATAAGTTGAATATCTCCCTTTCGGGCAGCAGAGCAACAGACATCTCTTTGCTGGTCGTAGCTATCTTGATTATCCTCATTGCATTGATCAACTTCGTCAACTTTTTCTTTGCACTGGTGCCTGACAGAGTTAGGAGTGTTAACACCTATAAGGTCTTTGGCACTTCGAGAACGACTTTGATACTTGATTTCATTATGGAGTCGGTAGGGTTAGTGGTGCTTGCACTGATGATGGCAGCATTGATGGTGGTGGTTTTTGCCAAGTCGCCAGCCACAGAGATTCTCAATGCTCCGATGGATGTTTCATTGAATACTCAGATACTGATTATTACGATAGCCGTGTCGCTGATAGGTGCGGTGGTAAGCAGCATTGCGCCTGCATTCTATATCACCTCTTTCCAGCCTGCGTTGGTACTCAAAGGCTCGTTTGGCACTTCTGCATCGGGTAAGATGCTTCGTAACATGCTGATTGGCGTGCAGTTCACTATCTCTATGGTGCTCATCATTAGTGCCATTTTTGTAAGATTGCAGCATAGCTACATGATGGACTTCGACATGGGGTTCAATCAGGAAAACCTGATCTCCGGCCAGATGCCAAGTGCAGTAAGCTGGTGGAATGAGAAGAATGAGGCCTTTGAGAACAAGTTTCGCGCAAATCCCGACATTGTAGATGTCACTTGGGCCGAAGGTCAGATCGTGAACGTCAGCAGGATGGGATGGGGACAAGAATATAAGGGTGAGGACATACAGTTCCAATGCTATCCGGTGGCTTATAACTTCCTGGATGTGATGGGTATCCAAATCATTGAAGGTCGTAACTTTACCAAGGCTGATGAGCAGGCCGAGGATGGAGTGATCATCTTCAACGAGGAGTCGAAAAGGAAGTACAATGTCACACTCGACTCACAAGGACCAAGTCATCATGAAGAAGGAAACTCTGAGATAGCAGGTATCTGCAAGGACTTCCATTTCCGTCCGTTACAGTATGGCAACTACCCATTTACCTTTTACCTCTTTGGCAGAGATCATTCCTGGAGGCCTCAAGGCTTGAGACACATTTATGTGAGAATCGCTGCTGGTGCTGATCCGTATAAGGTCATGGAGTTTATTCACAACGCTGTGATTGAACTCATCCCTGATGTGGATCCTGACACCATCTATCTGCACCTCTTTGACGAGGAACTTGCCCGCAAGTATAAGGCCGAGGATAAGCTCAGCAAGCAGGTGACAGCCTTCACGCTCGTGGCCATCATCCTCTCGCTCATGGGCGTGTTCGGATTGGTGCTCTTTGAGACGCAGCACAGGCGCAAGGAGATTGCTATCCGCCGTGTGATGGGTGCCGAGGTGAATGATGTATTGCAGTTGCTCAGTCGCAAGTATTCGGTCATCGTGCTCCTCTGCTTCGTGATTGCTGCTCCTGTCAGCTATCTGATCATTGACCGCTACCTTAGCACCTTTGCCTATCGCACTACTATCAGCTGGTGGGTCTTCGTCCTCGCTCTAGCCATTGTCCTCATTGTGACTCTCTCTATTGTAATGGTTCGCAGTTGGAGGGCAGCAACCATCAATCCAGTGGAGTCAATAAAGGCGGAATAGTTTAATCATAAAATTGCCAAAAATGCAAGCTATCTGCTCTTCTGCAAGGGACGATTGGTCAAGAGTAAATATTGAACAGCACTAATACAGATTGCAAGTGTATTTTATAAAATGCCATTTAATAAAAATCACTCTTTTTGTAAAATGGCATTTTATACTTTATCCTTGTCTCAGGCAAGCAACTTGCTCAAAAAGGTTGACGACGTTAACCTTTTTAAGGTGTTTTTTGCAAAGAAACACCTTAAAAGGTGGTACCCTTACCACCTTTTAAGGTGTATTTCTTTGAAAATACATAGAAAAGTAGTATCTTTGCCGCCGAGAATGGTGGTAACCTTACCACCTTTTAGTCAAACATCAGATTAATATGGCAAGAACTACAATACAACAGGCATTGTCGGCATGGGAGGCCTTACAACCGCTCAGCCAGAAGCAACGTGACCGCTTGAGCAGAAAGTTTACGGTAGAATTCAACTACAATAGCAATCACATTGAGGGAAACACTTTGACTTATGGCCAAACCGAAATACTTCTGCTTTTTGGCAAGGTTTCTGGAACCGCAGATATGAGGGATTTCGAGGAAATGAAAGCCAGCAATGTAGGTCTGAAAATGATGACAGAAGAGGCGAATCTGAAGGATATGCCACTCACGCAGAACTTTATTCGCACACTGCATAAGACTCTTTTGCGAGAGGATTATACTGTTTATCGGAATCTGCCTGGAGGTATGCAGACAAGCTACGTGATACATGCCGGTCAGTACAAGACACGGCCGAACTCCGTGATTACTCGTTATGGAGATCGCTTCGAATATGCATCACCTGAAGAAACACCGGCATTGATGTCAGATCTGGTAAATTGGTATAATGAAGAGGAGCAAAAGGGAAATCTTACACCGTTTGAACTAGCCACATTATTTCATTATCACTATATCCGAATCCACCCATTTGAGGATGGTAATGGCCGCATTGCTCGTCTGATGGTTAATTATATCCTTGCTCGTCACGGCTATCCGATGATTGTTGTGAGGAGCCGAAATAAAAATGAATATCTTGAGGCGCTGCATAAGGCTGATCTGGAAGTCGGAACCGCACCTTCTGATGGATCGCATGCGACCCTACAAGAAATAGAATCTTTTGCTAAATACTTCATTCAGTTGATAGCCGATGAAATAATGACAGATGTAAGATTCATTAGCGAACCTGAAGACAATGTATGGTGGTACGACGGAGAACGAGTACAGTTCCGCACAGAAAATTACAACAAGATACTCAGAGAACTGCGCGTTAATCCAACTGCCTCATATTCGGAACTGCAGGAAATTACAGGTATCAACCGCTCGGCATTGCAAAAACTCATCCAGCAATGCAACGATAAGAAATACATTATTCCTAATCCGGATGGAACAGGCTGGCATGTAGTTATTACTCCATCGGTCTAAATATAGGTATTATGAAGCACGGCAAAATCCTCGTAGTAGATGATAATCAGGGTATACGAAGTGCCTTGAAGTTGTTGTTGACGCCTCAGTTTGCTGAGGTGCAGCTCATCGCATCACCTAAGACGCTGGTCAGCACTATGGAGAGCTTCATGCCCGATGTGGTGCTGCTGGATATGAACTTCTATACGGACATCAACACGGGCAATGAAGGGTTGTTCTGGACGAGCGAGCTCAGGAAGATGTATCCCGATGTGCAGATTGTACTGTTCACAGCTTAC
>JAZLJN010000058.1:0-10095 GCA_045617885.1 Bacteroidales bacterium
TAAGATCCGTCTTGCACGACATGGTCACAAGGACTACGCTTTCTATAGCATCGTAGTCGCAGATAGCAGAGCGCCACGTGATGGTAAGTATATTGAGAAGATCGGTACTTACAATCCAAACACCAACCCTGCTACTATTAACCTCGATTTTGCACGCGCTCTCTACTGGGTAGAGACTGGTGCACAGCCAACCCTCACCGCTGGCCGTATCCTCTCTTATGAGGGCGTTCTCCTCATGAAGCACCTCAATGGTGGTATCAAGAAGGGTGCTCTCACCGCTGAGCAGGCTCAGGCTAAGTTCGACGCTTGGAAGGCTGCTAAGAACGCTAAGGTGGCTGCTAAGGTTGCCGGCCTTGCTGAGGCTGCTGCTAAGGCTGCTAAGGAGGCTGCTAACGCTGAGGTTGCAGTTAAGAATGCCAAGGCTGAGGCTGTGGCTGCTAAGAAGGCTGCTGAGGCTGCCAAGGCTGCCGAGGAGGCTGCTGCTAAGGCTGCTGAAGAGGCTGCTACCGAGGAGGCTCCTGCTGAGGAGGCTTAAATCGTGGCTTTGGATAAAGCAAAGAAAAAACAATCCGGATCATTCTCTTGGAGAGTGGTCCGGATTGCTTTGTTATTTCAGCTCTTTGCCCTGTCACTCGCGGCAAGTGACAACCTTACGCGGCAGACGGTGGTGTTCTGGAATATGGAGAATGCGTTCTGGCCGGATGATGACCCGGAGAAGCAGGATGATGACTTCACGCCCGAAGGGATGCGCCACTGGACTTACGCCCGCCTCAAACAGAAGCTGACGCTGATAGAAAGAGGTCTGCTGGCAGCGGGCGGCGGTCTGCCTCCGATGGTGGTGGGCCTGGCGGAAGTGGAGGGCGACAGTGTGATGAACTACTGGCTCAACCGCACCTCCCTGCGCCGCTTCCATTACCAATACGTCCTCTCGGACAGTGCTGACAGCCGTGGCATCCGCACTGCGCTGATGTACCAGGCGGTGGACTTCAGGCTACTGCATAGCGAGAGTTTCTCCATCCCTTTGGGCGAAGAGCACCGCACGACGCGCCAGCTGCTGCATGCCTGCGGACGCCTTGCCAACCACGATACGCTCGACCTGATCATCTGCCACCTCCCAAGCCAGTATGGTGGCGCCAAGCAGAGTGAGGAGGCCCGGAAGCGGGCGCAACGGAGGCTGATGCAGGTGGCTGACAGCATCACGGCGTGCCGGCAGTGCGCCCACGTCATCATCATGGGCGATATGAACGAAGCGCCTTCTGCCCGACGGCCGTGGTGGGGCAAAGGATGGAGCAACCTGATGCTTCCCCTGCAACGGGAACTGAAGCGCCATCCTAACCGGTACGGTTCGCACAAATATCAGGGGGAATGGAGCTTCCTGGATCAGTTCATCGTCAGCCAAAGGCAAGACACCAGCCTTTGGGTGGAGAATGCACGGAGCTTTTACCTCCCGGCTATGCTGACGGATGACGAATCACATCTGGGCAAACGTCCGCTGCGAAGCTACTACGGAAGCCAGTATGAAGGGGGTGTTAGTGACCATCTGCCTATTGTGCTCGACCTCTATGAATGCATGAAATGGTAAAAAGAGCGGAAAATTGTATTTTTTCGGCAAATTATTTGGAATTGTCAACGAAAAGCACTATCTTTGCACCCACTTTTGCCGAAGTGGCTCAGTTGGTAGAGCAACGCATTCGTAATGCGTGGGTCACGGGTTCGAGTCCCGTCTTCGGCTCATCGCCTTCACGGCACTCGTCCCCGTGCCGGTCACGGGTTGCTCCCGATGGTCGCGTTCGGGCAATGCGAGTCCCGTCTTCGGCTCATCGCCTTCACGGCACTCGTCCCCGTGACGGTCACGGGTTGCTCCCGATGGTCGCGTTCGGGAAATGCGAGTCCCGTCTTCGGCTCATCGCCTTCGCGGCACTAAACAATAATCGCCCCGTTACGTCGTAACGAGGGCGATTTTTTATGTGTCCCACAGATTTCTCAGATTTACACAGATTTTAAACATCACTTCATCTGTGGGAATCCGTGTGATTTGTGGGAAAAATTATTCACCTCACAGCAACTCGATTTCGGAGTGCTGCATCACGCGCTCACAGTACACGCAGCGGAGGGATTTGTAGCGGATGTCGAATACCTCCATCTTGGTAGGTACCGGCTGATGGTTGGTGATACACTTGGGGTTGCTGCACTTCACCACGCCCACTATCTGCTTCGGATACTGCACGTACTTCTTCTGCACGATCTCATAGTCACGGATGATGTTGAGTGTGACGTTGGGTGCCACTACAGAGAGGCGGCCTATCTCCTCGTCAGTAATGAAGCGGTCGGCAATCTTGATGATGCCCTTCTTGCCGAGGGTCTTCGACTCCAGATTCGTGCCGATGGTGATAGCTTCAGGATGGTTATAGAGGTCAAGGATCTGAACAATCTTAAAAGTAACCTCTGCAGGGATATGGTCAATGACGGTACCGTTCTTGATAGCGCTGACTTCGAGTTCTGTCTTTTCCATGTTTTCCTTTACTTAATGTTCAACATACGGCAGATGATTGCCTCACGGGTATAGAGGCCGTTCTGTGCCTGCTGGAAGTAATATGCCTTATCCGACTCATCCACATCATAGGCAATCTCGTTGACGCGTGGCAGCGGATGGAGCACGCGGAGGTTTGGCTTGGCGCCATCGAGCATCGACTTGCGGAGGCAATACACATTCTTCACCTGCTCATACTCGCGCAGGTCACTGAAGCGCTCGCGCTGGATGCGGGTCATGTAGAGGATGTCGGTGCGGTTGATTGCCTCCTCGTCAAACTGCTCCTGCTCGTCGAAATACAGGTCATGACGCTTGCAGAAGTCACGATAACCCAAAGGCATACGGAGCAGGTCTGGTGCTATGAAGTGGAACTTTGGATTGAAGAATGAGAGCGCCTGCACAAGCGAATGGACGGTACGTCCGTACTTGAGGTCGCCCACCATCGTAATATCAATATTGTCAAGTGTGCCCTGGGTCTTCCAGATGGAATAGAGGTCGAGCATGGTCTGCGATGGATGCTGGTTGGCACCGTCGCCCGCATTGATGATCGGCACGTCAGTCACCTCGCTCGCATAGCGGGCTGCACCCTCCAGATAGTGGCGCATCACGATGACGTCGGCATAGTTGCTGACCATCTTAATGGTATCTTTCAAGGTTTCGCCCTTCGAGGTTGAGGTAGCGTTGGGGTCGCTGAAACCAATGACACGCGCACCCAGACGATTTGCTGCGGTCTCGAAACTTAGGCGGGTTCTTGTACTTGGCTCGAAGAAGAGCGTTGCTACCACCTTGCCTTCCAGAAGGCGTTGGTTCGGATTGGCTTCAAACTTGGCGGCATCCTCCAGGATGGAGAGGATATCCTCCTTGCTGAGGTCAGAAACAGAGATGAAGTTGTTCTGCATATATGTGTTATTTTGGGTTAGCCAGCATGTGTTTGAGTCTTGGCGAATAGATTACGTCATTCCCCTCGCCTGATGGCTTTGTAATGATGAAGTATGCCATCAGTGTGGTATCGGCTTCGAGTATTTTGAGTGATTCCTCACTGCCCAGCACCATGAATGCCGTAGAGTAGGCATCGGCGGTGATGCAGTCAGGTGCGATGACGGTGGCGGAGAGCACATCCTTCTGTACCGGGGTACCTGCCACAGGATCAATGGTATGAGCAAAGCGCTGTCCGTCCTTATAATAGAAGTTACGATAGTTGCCGCTGGTTGCCACGCCGCAGTCTGTGAGGCGCATCACCTCCTGCAGCTGGGTCTGGAGCTGGGTGGAGTCTTCCACCGGCTCATTGATGCCGATGCCCCAGAGGTTCTGACGCGGATTCACGCCGCCGCAGGCTATCTCGCCGCCTATCTCCACCATGTAGTTGGTGATGCCTTCCGAGCGGAGGTAGTCTGCCACCACGTCACACATATATCCCTTGGCGATGCTCGAAAAGTCAAGGCTCACGCGAGGGTCGGACTTGATGACGTGTCCGTAGGCATCCATCCGGATCTTCTCATAGCCCACAAACTCCTTGATGCTGTCTATCATCTGCTGGGTGACGTTCTCACGGTTCTTGAAGCCGAAGCCCCATAGGTTGACCAGCGGTGCACAGGTCACATCAAAGGCTCCGTGCGAGATGCGGCTCACCTCATCGGCTTTGATCAAGACGGTGCGCAGGAAGTCATTGGCTACGGCGGTGGTATCGCCATTGTTGATGCGTGCCACGAGCGAGGTGTCATTAAACATGGAGACGGAGGCGTCAAACACGCGGAACATCTCATTCAGCTCTATCGAAAGGTCGCGCGGATCATCATACTGGATATGGTAGATGGTATGGAACACCGTGCCCTCCAGCATGGTGTATTCATGCTGGTCATTCTTCCCCGAGCCGCTGGTCCGATACATGCCGATACCGAGCATGATGAGCGCCACTACGAGGCAGGCAAGTGCTTTGACTATGGTCTTGTTCATAAGGTCTTGTTTTTGGATATAAAAATCACTGTTCGCTGCGTTACGGATCAGAAAAGGTCATAATAGACGCGGAAGGCAAAGCCTACGCTCGACGTGCTCATGCCGTAGCCCGGCACGTACGAGGGCTTGCCCTGCTTGGTGCCGGTCTGTGCCAAAGGGATCTTCCAGTAGAGGTCCCAGCCCAATGACACATGGCGCATCAGCTGCACTTTGATCATCAGTCCCGCCTCCAGCCAGTGGGTATTGTAGGTCTGGTCAAGGATAGAGACCGGACCGTAGGAGCCCCACATATCGTCGGCATAATAGAGGTTGGTGATGTCGGCGGTGCTATGAGCGTAGCCATAACGTGCAAACAGCATATAGTAATCTGACGGACGCGTACTGTTGTAATCCAGGTTGTAGCCCATGCCCAGCTTGAAGAATGGGGCTGCGTCGGACTTGAACGTAATCTCCTGCTTCTCGTCCGTGCCGTAGTCATTACCGTTGTTGGAGGTTTCGTTGGCGTGACCGATACCCATGCTGAACATTGGGAAATAGCGGTGATGCAGATCTGCCATTGCCTGTGCCTCATAGGTGGCATGGTCAAAGTAGAAGAGCTCCATGAATGGGTCAAAGACATCGACGCTCACATTCAGTCCGTTGAGCAGCGGATAGCGGTACTTCTGACCTTCTGGCAGGATATCCAGCAGGGTCTCATCCTTGCTCTCCACCTCCGAACTGCGGGGAATGGAGCGTCCCTGGGCCATGAGCCTTGGCATCTGCAGCGCGCAGATGAACAGCAGGAGCAGTAGTACAGAATGACGCTTTGGCATAGAGCTTAATATTCAAAATTCAGGTTGATGCCCGACTCTGTGAGCACAATGGGATCAACGATATCTATATTCTTGAACAGATGGTGGGTGGAGAGTACCGAGGTAATCTCATAGTTGACCGTACAGCCGCAGTTCATGTCCAGATAGTAGGGCTGCGTGGTGTAACGCACCAGTACGGTGTCACTCTCCTGAAACGAATCGCCGAAGTCCGTATAGGTGGCGGTGATCAGCAGATAGGTGAGCGAATCTGAGGGACAGAGATGCAGCTCCACGTCATCAAACTTATTGATGCCCTCCAGCATGTAACCCTCCTCGCCGGTGGAGGCTATCACCTCCATCTTCTTAAGGTCACGGCCGGATGAGCTGACAAAGGAGACGTGCATATAGTTCTCACGCGTCTGTTCACAGCCATTGTCACAGGAGGCCAGTCCCCCTGCGAAAGCCGCCACGGCGAGCAGTATCGGATATACATTCAGTTTCTTCATTTAACTGTTAACCCTTAACTTTTAACTTTCAAATCACCTCCGCCACATCATACTTATTCCTCTCCTGCGATGTGCGCGATATCAGTTCGCCCAGGAATCCAGCCAGGAAGAGCTGGCTGCCCAGCAGCATGCAGGTGAGTGCGATGTAGAAGGATGGCATATCGGTGATGAGCGTGCCGGTTCCTACGGTATGCAGCACCCAGATCTTATGGCACACGATGAAGAGTACTGCCAGGAATCCGATGAGGAATACCAGCGTACCCCACAGGCCAAAGATCAGCATCGGCTTTGAGCCAAAGCGGTTGAGGAACCAGAGGGTCATCAGATCAAGGTAGCCGTTGACGAAACGGTCCAGACCGAACTTCGTAGAGCCGTACTTGCGTGCCTGGTGCTGCACCACCTTCTCTCCTATCTTCTTGTAGCCGGCATTCTTTGCCAGCCAGGGGATGTAGCGGTGCATGTCGCCATAGAGTTCGATGTGCTTCACCACCTCACCCTTATAGGCTTTCAGTCCGCAGTTGAAGTCATGCAGGTTATGAATGCCTGAGGCGCGACGCACGGTGGCATTAAAGAGTTTGGTAGGGATGGTCTTCGAGAGCGGATCATAGCGCTTCTTCTTCCAGCCGGACACCACATCATAACCCTCCTCTTTGATCATCCGGTAGAGTTCTGGTATCTCGTCTGGCGAATCCTGCAGGTCTGCATCCATGGTAATCACCACGTCGCCCTTTGCCATCCCGAAGCCTATGTGGAGGGCTGGCGACTTGCCGTGGTTTGTGCGGAATGACATGCCATGCATCTGCGGATAGCGCCCGTGAATCTCACGGATCACCTCCCAGCTGCGGTCAGTCGAACCGTCATTGCAGAAGATCACCTCATAGCTGTAGTGATTAGCCTGCATCACACGGTCTATCCAATCTGCCAGTTCGGGCAGCGACTCCTCTTCGTTATAGAGCGGTACAATGACTGAAATATCGAGCATATCAAATAATTGGCAATTTATCAATTTGGTTTCCTGCGAACGATGAACAGGATAGGTATCATCAGGAACATTCCGATGAAGATGTCGTTCGAGAGGGCTGAAATGGCGGTCTCAATGGCAGAGGGCACCGGCGCCTCCTTCAGTGTATTGAGCGTCTCCTCCAGATAAGGCACCAGCTGCTGCATGCTGCCCATTCCCTTCACCAGATGGTACGCCTCCTCGTATTGAGCAATGGCTGCCTGCTGCACCTCCATCTGATTGGTGGGATACAGGAACTGGTTGAAGACGTAGATGAAGAGTGCCTCTATCAGTCCGGCGAAGAACATCAGCTGCACGCCGAACGACCACGCCTGGATGCCCAGCATCATATTGCTCAACACGCGCTGACGCAGACGGCGCAATATCCACCAGAGTGCCACAGGCGTCACCATCATCAGCGGATAGGTCAGCAGCCCCAAAAGCACATGGGTGGCTGCGGCATTGCGCACCAGATACTCCACGATGAAGAAGAGTCCCAGCGGGAGCGCCATCTTCATGAGGTATTCGTTGACCAGTTTTCCGAGTGGATTCACCTGCATATTTTATTTAAGTTTTATCTCTATTTTGGCTGCAAAGATAGTTTTTTTTGACCGAAAAAGAAAATTTTTGGTCAAAAAACGCTTTTTTCCAACTAATAATTTTGTAGAATGGAAAAAAGTTCGTACTTTTGCAGCCGGATGAGTGTCATACGGCATGCTCCTTCTAATCCCCCAGGGCTTGACCGCAGCAAGGGCGTGAGGTTGTAGCGGCGCGATATGAAGAGCTCATCCTTTTTTTGTTTTAAACCAGTCACTCATCTCTCTCTGCCTTTGCTTCCCTCGTTTCTTCCCACTGATTACACAGATCTACACAGATTTTTTATCTTATCATCTTATCTGTGTTTATCCGTGAGATCTGTGGGACTCATTTCGTGCCTGCCTTCCCTTGTTTTTCCCACTGATCACACAGATCGCCACAGATTTTTTATCTTATCATCTTATCTGTGTTTATCCGTGAGATCTGTGGGACTCATTTCGTGCCTGCAAGTCACTCCCCCCTTGGGGGAGCCGGAGGGGGCTTTCATTTAATACCCCATCTTCTTCCCCCACCGCGTCATGTGGTAGCCCTCACGCAGGTTAGGCTTGCCGGCTGACAGATGGAAGAGCTCCGGCACACTGATAGCCAGACCGCAGAAGCGGTTGATAGGATAACGCACGCCATCAAAGCCCGAGTAATACGTATCAGCGCAATAGGAATAGGGAACAGCCTCTTTGAGCTGGGTGCTGACACTTCCCTGCAGATATTCTGCCACCTCCTCCATGTCATAATAACAATAGAGCGTATTGGAAGCATAGCCGCCGCCATAGCGCTGCCAGTTCTCCTGTATCATTCCTCTAGTATCTTCCTCAAGGGCATTCAGCAGGTCTGCATGTCCGCTGATCAGGGCTGCGTATGCCGTAGCCAGCGGCTCCATGGCGGATGATTTGATCAGCGAGAGCGAACCGTTGTTCGGATACATCGTCTGCATATTATCCACACACTTGCACAGGGATTCGTAGATTCCTATCTCGCCAGCCTGTGAGAGCGACACCATCATGTCACAATAAGGGAAACCATTGCCCATAATCTCCTGCGCCGAACCCAGGATGTAGTCACAGCGGCCTGCCAGCTCGTAAGCAAGCTCGGCAGTAGCCATATTGCAGGCGTCAAAGGTCATGTAGTCCAGATGCGGACACTTCTCAAGCGCCTCACGCAGGTCCCAGATCTGCATGTAGCGGTAATTATCAATGCCGATGTACTGGCTGGCGCGTGTTGGTTCCTCTGGTTGTTCCGTCTCCGGATGCCATCCGTCAGGAAGCCATGAGCCGCCGTGACTCCAGTATTCGAAGCCCTTGATCTGTGCTGGATAGGCGTCAAACACGGTGTTGACCACCTCCACCAGCACATTCTTGTCGGCTGAATTGACGTATTCGTTATACTGCTTGATATAGACGGTGTCCACCTTCAGTTTGTCCTTCTGGTTCGGCTTCAGCAGGAAGAGCTCCGGGAACTTGCCCTCCACATCCTTATAGATTACCAGATTGAGCGCCTTGTCTGCCCGCTTCAGACCATCAATGCAGTCACGGATATTGCTGTTGCAGTACCGTGACATACCATTGTTATCGCCCACCATATATATTAATAAGGTGTGCGAAACGGTGGGCTTCTCCTCAATCTCGGTCTTCTTCTCGTGGCAGGATGTCATCCCTGCCAGGGAGAGCAGGCACAGGAGCGCAAACAGTATTTTTCTCATAGATGTGTCGTTTTGTTCAAGAGATAGTAGTCCAAAATTGTCATGGCAGCCATTGCCTCAACGATAGGCACAGCGCGTGGCAGCACACATGGATCATGACGTCCGCGAGCATGGAGCACAGTGGCATTTCCCTCCTTATCTACCGTATCAATCTCCTTGAGCAGCGTAGCCACTGGCTTGAAGGCGCAGCGGAAATAGATGGGCATACCGTTGGAGATGCCGCCCTGGATGCCGCCGCTGTGGTTGGATGCAGTGAGGAGTGAGGTCCTCGCAGCCGTAGGAAGAGCATTTTCTTGCTCTTGGCGAGAAGACGAGGCTTTAGCCGAGGGCTCCGAAGGAGTGAGGAATGTATCAATCATCTCGGAGCCACGCTTGCCGCAGTCAGCGAAGCCTAATCCGTATTCGAAGCCCTTGCAGGCATTGATAGAGAGCATAGCCTGACCAAGGGCAGCATTCAGACGACCGAATACCGGTTCGCCCAGTCCTGCAGGTACATTCTGAATCACGCAGGTGATCACGCCGCCGATGGTATCACCGTCGGCTTTTATCTCCTTGATAAGCTGTTCCATGGCTGCTGCTTTCTCCGGATCCGGACAGCGCACGGCATTCTGCTCCACCTGTGAGAGGTCGAGCGCCGGAGCTCCGGGAGTTCCCAGTCGTGCCAACGCCTCGTCCCACGCTTCGCCCAGACGGATATTGCCCACCTGGCTGGTATAGGCTGTCACTTCGATGCCTAGCTGACGCAGCGCCATTTTGGCAAAAGCGCCACCCACCACGCGCGATAAAGTCTCACGTGCCGACGACCGTCCGCCGCCGCGATGATCGCGCAGTCCGTACTTCTCCGTGTAGGTATAGTCGGCATGGCTCGGGCGGAACAGGTTGCGGATGTTCTCGTAGTCATTCGAATGCTGGTTGGCATTCCTTACCTCAAATCCGATGGGCGTACCCGTGGTGCGTCCCTCAAAGATGCCGCTGAGCAATTCCACATGATCAGCTTCATTACGTCCGGTGGTGATAGCTGA
>JAZLJN010000059.1:0-69302 GCA_045617885.1 Bacteroidales bacterium
GTGTCCGAGATACTCCTGTGTGATCTGCAGTTCCGCCATCGTTCTGGTCTTAGGCATAGCGTAGAAGAGAGGCGATACTGGTTCACGAGGCTGGAAGTCGATAGGTCCGTTCTTGATCTGGATGATCACATTGTCGGCGAACTGTCCGTCGAGATCTGCGAACTCTATGTATGCCTGCTTCGCACGATCCGGATCCTTAGGTCCATAGACAAAGGCACGCCAGATGACGAGTCCTTTATGTGGAGCCAATGCCTTGGCCAGCATATTCGCGCCTTCGGCATGGGAGCGGTCGAAATCGCCCGGGCCAGGCTCTCCTTCACTGTTCGCCTTGACGAGGAATCCGCCGAAGTCAGGGATGCGTCTGTAGATGTCATCCGCCTTCTTCTGCCACCATTCGATGACCGATGCATCCAGTGGATCTGCTGTCTCAGTCTCCTCCAGCGCCATAGGAGAGGCGAAGTTGACTGCCAGATAGACCTTGATGCCATAAGGACGGAGAAGGTCTGCATAGGCGGTCGTGGTGTCCAGATAGGCTTCAGTCAGGACTTTCGGTGAGGCGTTGACATTATTGATGACGGTGCCGTTGATACCGATAGCCTGATTCCGCTGGCCATATTCGCGGATCATAGTGCTGTCAATGAATCCGCGGTTCCAGAAGATACTTGGGCCTGCATATCCGCGCTCGACTGTGCCGTTGAGGTTGTCCCAATGATTCAGGAGTCTCAATCTTTCGACAGCCTGTGGCTCGCTGGGAGCACAGGCTGTCATATAGAGACTCAACAGAGATAATAGAATGGTGCTGAGTTTGGAAGTCATTAAGAAGTGAAAGAGTTAAAAAGTGAAAGAGTTGCAGACCTGGAATTTGTCACCGGTGTCATGAAAGTGGGTTCTTTGAATCATGACAGCGTGGATGTAGCCATCAATGAGTACATGTTTGACGGTGCAGGACTTTGCGCTTCATACGGCAAGGACTGGCCAGACGGCAACCGTAAGAACTTCCCATACATGAGCAAAGCTGCACTTGCCGTAGATCTGCCTGTAGCCAACGTGACACGCGTCATTGACCGCCGCGAACAGATTCTCTATGGCGTGAAGCTCAACGCTGACGGTTCTCTTATCTACCGTGCCGCCTGTGCAGCTCCTGATCTGGAGACTTTCGCCCCTACCGCTGACGGGCGATGGGATTACATTAAGTGGTTTGACTGGGTACGACAGTGGAAGCAGCAGAAACCTGTCACCGTCCAGATTGCCAGTGGCAAATAGCAATTATACTTTATAAATATCGAACATAAAATACCAAATATCTGACTGTAAAGCACTTTTTGCACCAGATATTTGGTATTTTATTTTATAATATGTATATTTGCGCCCGCAAAAACAAAATGATATTAGGAATAATGAGATATTAAGGATTTTAGTGACGATACTTCCCATCCGCCTGCTAAAACCCTTGATTAAGGAGGGTTTCGACCAGCATTTCATTCGTCCCTAATATCACATGATTCCTAATATCCCCAAACTCATTAAATAATATGCAGAATTTTGTACAGGAACTCAAGTGGCGTGGCATGATCCAGGATATGATGCCAGGCACCGAAGAGCAGCTCATGAAGGAGATGACCTCCGCTTACCTTGGTATTGACCCAACCGCCGATTCTCTTCACATCGGTCACCTCGTAGGTGTCATGATGCTCCGTCATTTCCAGAAGTGTGGTCACAAGCCATACGCTCTGATTGGTGGTGCTACCGGTATGATCGGCGACCCTTCGGGCAAGTCGAAGGAGCGCGTACTGATTGACGAGCCTATGCTCCGCCACAACCAGGAGTGCATCCGCAAGCAGTTGGCAAAGTTCCTTGATTTTGATAGCGATGCTCCAAATGCAGCCGTACTGGTCAACAATTACGACTGGATGAAGGACTTCACCTTCCTTGATTTCATCCGCAACATCGGTAAGCTCATCACCGTGAACTATATGATGTCAAAGGATTCCGTGAAGCGCCGCTTCACCGGTGAGAATGGTGCAGACGGCATGTCATTCACCGAATTCACCTACCAGCTCCTCCAGGGCTATGACTTCCTTCATCTTAACGAGAAGTGCAACTGTAAACTGCAGCTGGGTGGCGCAGATCAGTGGGGCAACATCACCACAGGTACTGAACTCATCCGTAAGGTGACCGGCAACGAGGCGTTTGCCCTTACCTGCCCTCTTATCACCAAGGCTGATGGCAAGAAATTCGGCAAGACGGAGAGCGGCAACGTATGGCTCGATCCAAAGCGCACTTCTCCATACAAGTTCTATCAGTTCTGGCTCAACGTAACGGATGATGATGCCAAGCGTTACATCCGCATTTTCACCTCGCTGACCCAGGAGGAGATTCTTGACCTTGAGAAGCAGCAGGAGGAGGCAGCTCACTTGCGTCCACTGCAGAAGCGTCTGGCTCAGGAGCTCACCGTCATGGTACACAGCCAGGAGGATTATGAGATGGCTGTAGCTGCTTCAAACCTGCTCTTCGGCAATGGTGGTGCTGACGAGCTCCGCAAGTTTGACGAGGAGACTCTTCTCCAGATCTTTGAGTCGGTTCCTTCATTCGAAGTTACCAAGGCACAGATGGCAGAGAGTGCCAAGGCCGTTGACCTCTTTGCTGAAGGCATCGGAATCTCAAAGGGAGAATTCCGTAAGCTCGCTCAGGGTGGTGGCATCAGCCTCAACAAGCAGAAGCTGGCTGCCTTTGATCAGGAAATCACCGAAGCAGATTTGCTTCAAGGCAAATACATCGTTCTCCAGAAGGGTAAGAAGAATTACTTCCTTGTCACTGTGAAGTAACTTCCATCTCCTGCCCGAGACCACAAACGCGGATGGCGCAGATAAAAAATTCTGTGTCATCTGCGTTCTTTTTATAGGCATTTGACTCTCATTTGCGCTTTTTTACCACTTTTTGAACCGTTTTTCATACTGTGATTCTCTCTTTTTTCTTATCTTTGCCCCATCATTAACTGCTATGCCAATATGAAATCATCTCTTCGAGCCTCCTTTTATTGTCTTTTCTGCTTTTTGGCACTGACCTGCGTGCTGAACGGCTGCACCTACCCTTTTGCCCAGAAAGAGAAAAATGAACAAGCCGAACGTGACTCGCTCTCTGCCCAAGCTTCCTCGTTAAGGAAAGAGGGACGACGGATGCGAGACAAGTCTGACTTTGCCCAGGCGCTCTCATTAGGACAACAGGCGCTCAGCCTTTCCATCAAGGCAAATGATACCCTCTCCATCATTCAGGACTACAACCAGCTGGGCACTACCTTCCGCCGTCTGGGACGAATGGAAGAGGCTATCCGCATGCACTATAATGCGCTTCTTTTTGCCGAAATGAGCCAGAAAGATACCGCCTTCCAGTCACGCAAGAATCTGGTGGTTTCTCTCAATGGTCTTGGCAATGCACACCTCTCATTAGGCAATTTTGACGAGGCGCTACAGTGTTTCAGACGTGCGTTGCAAGGCGAAATCAACATTGACAGCAAGTTGGGTCAGGCAATCAACTATGCCAACATAGGAAGCATTATGGAGAAAGAGGGCCGACTCGATTCTGCCATGGCCTACTATGACCTTTCGATGCACAAGAACGTCGAGATACAGAATAAGCTCGGCATCTCACTCTGCCATACTTATTACGGCAGCATAAGCGAGCAGAAGGGTGACTATACCACTGCCGAAAGCGAGTACCGCCAAGCTGCAGAGCTGATGAAAGACCACGAAGACCGCTGGCATGCCATCGAACCGCTGGTAGCATTGGGCGACATGTTCCTCGAACAAAAAAAGTGCAGAGAGGCAAAACCGCTGATAGATGAAATCGCATCCGCCGCTGCCCAGATGGAGTCATTCGAACATCTCTATACCGCATCGCGTATGCAGAGCCGTTATGCCGAACTGCAAGGGGATCATAAGAGCGCTCTGGCACATCACAAACAGGCGCAGGCATATCAGGACAGCATTAATTCGCCCATCTATCAACGCCATATCCGTGAGATATGCATTAACTACGAGCGGCAGAAGGGAGAATACGAGATGGAGATGATGCAGCAGGCCTATGAGAGTGAGCAGAAGCTCCATCATCGCACAGAGCAGTTTGGTGCCGTCCTCCTCTTCATCGCCATCATTGGCATTATCATCCTCATCTATGTGTACCGTCTCAGGATGAAGAGCATTGATGCGCTTCGGAGCATTCAGGATATGCGCTCCACCTTCTTTACGAATATTACCCACGAGTTCAGGACTCCGCTCACCGTAATTCTCGGATTGGCAAATCAACTCAAGTCGCCCGACATCAAGCAGGAGGAACGGATCAGCTACCTTGACTCAATCCGCAAACAGGGTCAGACACTGCTGGAGCTTGTCAACCAGCTGCTCAGCATCTCCCGTCTCATGGCTGGGTTCGGGCAAGAGGAATGGAGGCATGGCAACATGCTGGACTTTGTCAAGATGTTCGTTGCCGGATACAGCGACTATGCCCGTACACGCCAGGTCCAGCTCAACGTGATTTGCAATGAGTCAGAAATGGAGATGGACTTTGTGCCGAAATATATTGAACGTATTCTCCGGAATCTCCTGTCCAATTCCTTTAAATTCACACCATCGGGCGGTTCGATAACGTTGACGCTATGCCGCAAGGGAAAATATGTCAACCTTGACGTAACAGATACAGGTTGCGGCATCTCAAATAAGGATCTGCCTCATGTATTCGAACTATTCTATCAGGGCGCTACCAGTCGCAAGCAGGGCAGTTCCGGCATCGGTCTGCCTTTCGTCAAGCAGATGGTACAGAACATGGGTGGCATCATCAGCATCGAGAACCGTATGCCTCACGGTACTCTTATCAGTATCACCCTGCCTACCAGCTATAGTAGCAGCGATCCGATACGTCCTTGGTCTATTCAGGATGACTATGTGCAACTGCTGCCAACCGGATATAAGCAGAACCAGCACGCCGAGAATACTGACGACACTGACCATCCGTTAGTAATGGTGGTGGAGGACAATGAAGACATTGCCGAATACCTTGACATCCTGCTCAGCAGTCAGTACCGCATTGTCAAGGCGATGGACGGATATGACGCTTTGCATAAGGCAGAGGTACAACTGCCAGACTTGATCCTCACAGACCTGATGATGCCGGGCATGGATGGTTACGAACTTTGCCGTGCCATCCGTCAGTCTGAAATCCTTGGTGACGTGCCTATCATCGTAGTATCTGCCCGCAGTAATGATGAAGACCGCATCCGCGGACTTGAAGCTGGCGCTGATGCCTACCTTGTCAAACCATTTAATGCTGATGAACTGAAAGTCATGGTCAGCAAGCTCCTGTCACAGCGCAAACTCCTTCATGAGCGACTGCAGCAAGCCATCTCTTCTGCCACACAGGGCATTGCCAACCAGCAGATCAAGCCAGAAGACATTACCTTCATGGAACGACTGAATCATGTGGTGGAGGAACAGATGATCAAGGGCGACCTCAGCATTGACACCATCTCCAGCCTGATGGCGAACAGCAAATCCACCTTTAACCGCCACATCAAGGCACTTACCGGCATCAGCAGTGCTGCATACATCCTGCAGCTCCGCCTGAAGAAGGCCTGCCAGATGCTTACGGATCAGGACAACAAATCCATCGGTGAAATATCCATTTCATGCGGCTTTGATGACATGAGTTACTTCAGCCGCGTCTTTAAGCAGAACTTCGGACAGACACCGTCGGAATTCAGACAAACGAACAAAGAGAAATGAAAAAAAGAATAACGCTCATCATCCTCGCTGCCATAGCTGCCATCCTGCTCATTCTGCAGCTATGCCTGCCTTTTGCCATTAAGAGCTACATTAACAGCAATGGCTCCGAACTACTTGGCCGTGAGGTTTATCTGGATGATGTCTCGGTCAATGTACTTGGAGGAACCGTTACGCTCGACTCGCTCACCATCTTTGGACAGCAGCCTGACGACGAGCCTTTTGTCCGGCTGCATCAGCTGAAGGCCGATTTCGTGACCAGCCACCTGATTGTAGGCGTTCTTGACCTGAAATACCTCAATCTGGATGGATTAAGGCTCAACATCGAACAGCGAGACACCGTATTCAACTTCTCTGACATCCTGCTTCGCTTTTCAGAAGAGGAGGAATCATCAGTGGGAGATGACAGTGCCGGTATTCCTGTAGTTCTCCGTGACATTGCTATCACTAACAGCTACCTGCATTACAAGGACCTCCTTGTGCATAGTGATTTCCGCATCAATGACATTGACCTGCGTATCCCGGGCATTGACTTACGTGAACTCAATACCAGCGTTGGCATGGACCTCACCTTCTTTGATGGCGGCAACCTCTCCACCAAGTTCACGTATGAGGAGCGCAGGAAGAGCTATACGGTCAACATGCAGCTCACCGATTTCAACATGCAGGGTCTTCTGCCCTACGTCCAGCAGTATATTCAGGCAGAGGGATTCAGTGGTACGCTGAATGGAGAATTGCAGATGCGCGGCAACATACAGCATGTACTGGATTTCCAGATGACGGGCAAAGCCAAGGCACGTAACCTTTCGCTCATGGATGATAACGATGAGGAGGTATTCACCTGCGACAGCCTCAACATCGGCGTGAGTGAGATGAACCTGCTCAAGAACCGGATTGGACTCTCGCACCTCGTCATGTTCAGCCCGATGCTCGAAATCACCTATGGCAAAGACAGCATTGACAACTTTACCCGAATGATGGATCAAGCCCGAACCAGATTGGCTAAAGAGGGATTACCCAGTCCGTTGGATGAGGAGACAACGACGGATGACCAACCAGAATTCCAGCTGAACATTGCACAGTTCCAGCTGCACGGAGGGCATCTCTTCTATCATGACCTCGCCACCAATATTGAGCCGTTCCACTATCAGATAGGCGACATTGGTCTGAACGCCCCACAATTCAGGCTCACCGGGTACAACAACGTCAGGGGTAAGGCACTCTTAGGACAAGGCGGATCAATCACACTTGAATATCATGGCAAACTCGATGATCCACGTAATATGCGATTCACTCTGAACGCCTCGGGTATAGAGCTCAATGACTTCTCGCCATACACGCTCCAGATGTTCGGCAACGAAATACTTGACGGCAGGCTGGATGGCACCATCTCGGCAGATGTACACAATGGCAACCTGCAGGGTAATATTCACTTCACAGCCAGCAATCCACAAGTAAGCAAAAGGCGGAAGGGCGTCAATGCCGAAATGCAGGTTCCGTTCAGGACCGGCGTCTATGCCTTGACGGACAAGGATGGCATCTGTGACATCGAGCTGCCCATGTCAGGTAACATTGATGAGCCGCGGTTCTCGTACAAGCGACTTATCTTCCGCACACTCGGCAAGCTCTTCGTCAAGGTCAGCACTTCACCGTTCAGGCGTCAGAATACTACCGGCAGCAACACAGCAGACTATTCCCAGTTTGATGCCTTTAATATCGAAGACATAGATATTGAGACATTCGGAAATGACTCTATAGGCAAAGCCCTAATTGAGGAGGAATACAAGTAAATATAAAAGGTCAGGGATTCACATCTCTGACCTTTTCAATAAACACACATTACCAAATTAAACACCTAAAAAACACCATGAAAATTTCTTTTGACATCTTATTATGTCTTATTAACGATGCAAAGATAGCGAGTTCGGCATAGAACAGATACAACAAATCGTTCAGGAAACGGAATTTGCAACATATCTTACAACATCTGAAAAGAATTTGCTATTTATTTATGATTTTGGCAGTTTTTTGACACATTTTGCCTCTTTTGGAGTAAAACAGACAAAAAAACAGGAGAAAAATACACATAATAAAAAAATATTACTATATTTGCGCACGATAATTATCCTTATAGCAACACATGAACTACCAGAAAACCAAACTTCAGCATTATAAAGGATTCACCAATTGTCTCTTTATTATTTGCACAGCTTTATTAATCCTGTCATGCCGAGGATATCAGGATACGGAACCACAGTTCCGTATCGGTGTATCACAGTGCAGTGACGATGCCTGGCGAACCAAGCTGAATGAGGAGATGCAGCGAGAGTTGCTTTTCCATCCTGAAATTACCCTGGAAGTACGCTCTGCCGATGATGACAATGACCGTCAGGCGAGTGATATTGATTATTTTATCAAAGAGAAAGTTGATCTGCTGGTAGTATCGCCCAACGAGGCTACGGTTATTACTCCAGCCGTCTCACGTGCTTATGATGCAGGCATCCCCGTAATCGTTGCTGACCGCAAGGTGACTGGTGACAAATACACTGCCTTTATCGGTGGTGATAATCTTGCCGTAGGTCATCTGATGGGACAATCCCTGCTCATGATGCTGCCTGAAGGTGGCAAGGTCTTCGAAATCCTGGGACTTCCTGGCTCTACGCCTGCAGAACTCCGCCATGAGGGTTTCATTCAGGCATTAGGCGATAAGGTCAGTCATTATGAGATTGTACAGAGCATCGGCAACTGGTTCCAGGATCAGGCCAAGGCTGAAGCTATCCGGGTATTTAAGGAAAATCCTGACATCCGCATGGTTGTGGCTCAAAATGACCTGATGGCTATTGGTGCCCGTAGTGCAGCAGACAGCCTGATGCCTAATCATGACATTATCTTCATGGGCGTTGATGGATTGACGGGACATGGGAATGGCGTCGAAGCCATTACTCGTGGCAAACTGGAATCATCAGCTGTCTATGCCACCGGTGGAGACCTGATTATCCAGACAGCCGTGAAGATCCTGCGCGGTGAACCCTTTGAACGCAACACCGAACTCAGCACCTATCTGATTGATCCTCTGACCGCCCCTTTGATGAATAACATCTACGAAGAGGTGGATCATGAGGTAGAGACCATACACATGCTCAAAGGCCGGGTAGATTACTACTGGGAGCAGCATAATCTGGAGCAGACGCTTCTGTACACGATGCTGGCATTCCTGATCTTTGTGGTCATCTTCATCATCCTTCTCTACCGCCAATATTATGCCAAAAAGAAAGTCAACGAGAGCCTTGCCCGTCAGCAGAAGACCCTGAAGGAACAGCGTGACCAGCTGAAGGAGCAGCGTGACCAGCTTGAGGCGCAGAACGAACAGCTCAAAAAGCTCTCTGCCCAACTTGAGGAGGCTACTAAAGCAAAGCTGATGTTCTTCACCAACGTATCGCATGACTTCCGCACACCTCTCACCCTCATCAACGGGCCTATTGAGCAGCTGATGAAGGAGGAGAGTTCGAAGGAGAAGTCGCAGTTACTCCGCCTTGCCAATAAGAACATACAGGTACTGCTCCGTCTGGTTAACCAGATTCTGGACTTCCGCAAGTATGAGAGTGGCAAGCTGGAACTCAACCTTCAGGCTGTAGATATGAAGGAGGCGGTGCAGAACTGGTTCGACTCCTTCCGAGGCCTGGCTTTCAAGAAGCATATTCACCTGGAACTGACTACGGATGACGAAGCTCCAGAGGATGCTTTCCACACCATGGGAGATCTGGCAAAGCTGGAACGTATCTTCTTTAACCTGATGGGCAATGCCTTCAAGTTCACTCCTGAAAACGGACATATCTCTGTGGGACTGTGCCGAGAGGATAAGACAAATCACCTCTTGCTTCGCATTGCAGATACCGGTCCGGGCATCAACGTGGAGCATATCCAGAAAATCTTCGAGAACTTCTACCAGATTGATTCTGCCCATCATGAAGGTTCAGGCCTTGGTCTGGCACTTGTCAAGAGCTTTGTAGAGCTGCATGGCGGAACAATCAGCGTAGAGAATCAGCCTGTAGGCACGGGCACCATCTTCACCGTCTCATTACCAATGCGTGAGATGACCGAGTCGCTGGCACAAATAGAACAGCGCCGAGCCAGCATCAACGCCCAACAGGTGGAAGCAGAGCTGGCAGAAGTGATTGAGCCACAGGAAATCGCTGAAGATGACCCGAAACCAGCCGTACTGGTCATTGATGACAATGCTGACATCCGCCAGTATCTGCGCACACTGCTGGATTCTTCCTATCATGTATTTACTGCATCAAACGGACAGGAGGGTATCCGTAAGGCAATGCGTCTGGTGCCTAATGTAATCTTGTGTGATGTCATGATGCCTGGCATTGATGGCATGGAGACCTGCCGCCGACTCAAGTCGGAGGTCAATACCTGCCATATCCCTGTGATGATGCTCACAGCATGCAGCCTTGATGAGCAACGCGTACAAGGCCACCAGGAGGGTGCTGATGCCTACCTCTCCAAGCCTTTCAGCACCGATGTGCTGCTAGCCCAGATCAGCGTGCTGGTCAAGAACCATGACCGCATCCGCGACTTCTTCAATCCTGCTCTCTCCCTTTCGAGTCAGTCCTTAGGGAATGCAGAACCAGAACGCACACAGACCGAAACCATTGATGCAGCCAAGCCTGTCACTTCCGGAGCTGGAACCCAGATCCGTGATAACCGAGGTGCTGTCACGCTTGATGATAAGTTCCTGCGCCGTATGCGCGAACTTATTGAGAAAAATATGTCTGACTCCGACTTTGGCGTGGAGCAACTGGGCGATGATATCGGCATGAGCCGTGCCCAGCTCTATCGTAAGTGCAAGGCGCTGACTAACTATTCGCCCGTAGAACTTATTCGCAACACCCGCCTCAAGCGAGCCCAGCAAATGCTGGCGCAAGGTGACGAGACCATTGCTCAAGTAGCCTATGCTGTAGGTTTCACCGCACCAAGCTATTTCACCAAATGTTACAAAGAGTACTTTGGTGAGAATCCGACAGAGCTGGTTAAGCGCAAGGGATAAGAAAGATTGGCTTCAATATAGATAAACCGCCCGAGACCTTAAAATGGGCGCCAAGTGCAAAGGACAGCGGTTGCGAGACCTCGGAACTGACGTTTATGTTATCAAACATCAATTTCACAACTAAGAAATGGACGCCAAGGGTCATAGACAAGGATTTAAAGATCTTTAAATTGACGTTTGTGTAATCAAACATCAATTTCATAACCAAGAAATGGACGCCAAGGAAAAAGGGCAGGGATTTGACGACTCTCAAATCCCTGCCCTTTTTCTGGCCTTAAAACCAACGGATAGAATCACCGTTTGCCAAAAGCTGATGGAGTGTCAGCTGCTGGGTAACCGGGTCAATGAAGAACCGGACCTCGGAATGAAGCGTCGGTGTATCGCTATGAACAGTCTCAATAGCTGACTCTGAATGTTTAGAATCAAGCATCCATGCCTGGACGCTACGTACATGCGTTGCCCCCGAGCTGAAGATGCTGGTACCCACGGCCTCAGCATCCGTAGGGAAGATACGAATGCTGGCTGCCTGTTCTTCATTGACAAAGAGGTCGAGCACGGAGCCATCAAAGAAGACATGGAGCGTAAAGTCCGAGCCTGTGGCAGGCCGCTGATTAAGTGTGTGCCGATAGATTCCCTTGAAACTTCCGCCATCATTGACTACGCGCTGCAGGTTTGTTGCATCGACGGTGATGGTACCCGTAGCAGGTGCATAATTGATCAGAAGCGCCTTATCATCCTTCTGCAGCAGCCGGAAACCGAAGTCAGAAGTCCCGACCTCAAAGGTAGCAAGTACTTCAAGTTGTCTGCCTGTTATGCTGCCAAGGATCTCGGAGCCATTAAGCACAAAATCCTGATGCTGGTAACCGCTATCAGTCAGACGCATAGACTGCAATCCTGCAAACGGGCGCTGCAGGAGGCGGTCATCTTCAGTCAATGACCATTCGCGAGGCAGACTGTAGCAGTGAGCCCAGCCCCACTTATAGTTATTAGAAGTAGATACTTTATCTGGGACGATACCGAGGGCAAGGATGGACTCCTGCTCTGGATTCAGACTGGCATTAGGAGCAAAGATACTGGGCGAAAGCATGCCGTAGCCATCACTGCTCATGCCACTCATCTCCACAGTCAGTGGCCATGCCTGCTTACTGCTGGGCGTGAATTTGCCATCACTTCCGATAGTGCCAACCCAATAGAGAGTACGTACACCTACATTTCCGATATTCTGCGGAGTGACGGTGAAGAGCCAGCGCTCCTGATCAATGCGAGTGACGTTAGGCATCTCCCAGAAGGTACCGCAACTCTGTGCCGAGGTGCCCTGAAAGAAGATGTCGCCATCGTTGCTCCAAGTGCCATTGGCGGCATTGTATTTGTGCAGTGTGCAGCAGCCTACGCCTCCCTTGCTCGAACCTACAATAAGGTATGCCCCCTGATCCGTACGGAAGAAATAAGGATCACGGAAGTCATCACTCAATCCGGATGGACGGCTGGCAATACGTGGATTATTGCCCGCCTTTTGCCATTCAAGCAATGAGGCATCAGTAGGTACGGCAAAGTCGATGCTTGCCTTGACATAATCCACACCCGTATAGATAATGGCAGGATCAGTCGTACCAAACACCTCCTCATCCTGCGCTACGCATCCGCTCCAGCAGCCTTTGATATCATAAGAGTCAGCAGGATCGATTGCGATAGGCTGCTCACTCCAGTCATAAAGGTTTGAACTTGAAAGATGTCCCCAGTGCAGACGGCTCATGTAAGGACCATTGCCATTCTTCTGGAAGAAGAGGTGCCACTGTCCATCGCTATAGGTCAGACCGTGGGTCTCATTGGTCCAACCTGCAGATGGCATACCATGGAAACGGGGACGAAGCAGATCTTCTTTGAAGGCATCGGCAGGACAGGTCACGTCCGCCGCCGAACCACATTTCACGTCGGCGTCATTAGCCAGAGTCTGAATCTCTGAAACTGTCAGGACGTGGTCATAGAGGGCAATATCATCTATGATTCCGTTGAAGGTATTAAGCAGGAAGCCATCACGAGTCACATCCTCATGGCTCTTGCCTATAAGCAGTGGACCAGTGCCCAGATTCAGTCCGCGACGCATATTGGTCTGCGCCACCAGCTCTCCATTCAGATATAAGGTAAGCTGGCGTGCCGTAGCATCTACGGTAGCCGCCAGATGGCACCATTGGCGCTTGGGGAGCAACTGTGGTGCTTCGAGTGAGAATTCACTGCCAGCAGCAGCATAACACTCGAAGCGCCAGTTGCCTCGATTGGTGAGTTGTAGGGCAAATCCTGTGTGTGTGTTGTGGTCTAATGTACCTGCTATGGTGGTATAGTCATTACGATCCTCATCAATGTTCATCATTGGGTAAGTCTCTGCTGCCAGCCACATCGAAAAGGTGAAAGCGTCGCCATTGAGCAGAGAGGCATCAATCGGAGCCTCTACATAGGTACTATAACCATCCGTGCGAAGTGCTTTCCCCAAGGCTCCCACTGTACTGACAGCGGAACGCTGGCCTTGAACGGCATATTGCTGACCTGTGATACGCTCTGATACCAGATTGTCTGTCACCTCCATGGGGAAGTGGAAAACCTGTGCTTGTGACGTAGTAGCCAAAAGGGCTAAGAGAGGAACAAAACGATTCATGTAATAGACTTTTTATTGCGAATGGAAATGAGTCAACTGTCCAGCAGGATTACTCCCACTGAACAGTTGTAATGATGGTGTTTCTTATTTCAGATACTCTATGCTATTGGCGGTCAGAGTCTCGATATTCTGCTGGAATTCGTTGCCGGTGTTCTGGCGGAACTCATAAGCAGAGAGGCCAATGGCAATTACCTTGCCGTCAAACTCGGCGTTGGCATTGAACTCTACGATACCTGCACAGCAGTAATCCTGCACGTGACCCCAGGTTGCAAGGACGGAAGCAGGGGTTGCATCCTCAAAGTTCACGACTACGTTGGGTGAGCCTGGGAAGCCATAAGAGTTGAGGTCCCACATACAGTTGTGATCCTCACGCCAGCCCGGACCCTCCAGGTAGTAACCCTCAAAGCCGTAGCCATTTGGATCACCTGCCTGCATACCGGCAAAGATTGGATGGGTGCGGTGGTCATACTGGAAGCCGATATTGCACTGCATCATCCAGTAATCGCCGCCCTCGCCGCCAGGACCGGCACCATAGATACCAGGTGCGTACTCGGTTCTGCCAATAGCAGCCACAAGCTGGGTGGCATGCTTGGTGAGCAGCAGGTTACCGCCATCCTGGGTGTAGGTCTTGAGTGCAGAGATAGTAGCTTCGTCTGCCAAACCGAAAGGCAAGTGCTGCCAGCCTGGCTCGGTGCCATCCTCCAGGTCACACTGAATCCAGAGACGGGTCACAACAGAACCATCCAGTTCGGCAAGTTCGGCTGGTGTAACCATAACACCCTGGCCCTTCATGACATAGTTTTCAGCAAACCACTGTGCTGCTGCCAGATCATCATCGTCCGTTGAAGCGGTGAGCAGGAAACCAGCCTTGGTGGAAAGCTCGCCCTGTGGACCATGTTCAACCAGATAGTCGATACTATTGGCTGTGAGCAATTCAATGTTCTGCTGGAATTCGTTGCCTGTGTTCTGGCGGAACTCATAAGCAGAGAGGCCGATGGCAATTACCTTGCCGTCAAACTCTGCGTTGGCGTTGAACTCTACAATGCCTGCACAGCAGTAATCCTGCACGTGACCCCAGGTTGCAAGGACGGAAGCAGAGGTTGCATCCTCAAAGTTTACCACTACGTTGGGCGAGCCTGGGAAGCCATAAGAGTTGTGGTCCCACATACAGTTGTGATCCTCACGCCAGCCCGGACCCTCCAGGTAATAACCCTCAAAGCCGTAGCCATTTGGATCACCTGCCTGCATACCGGCAAAGATTGGATGGGTGCGGTGGTCATACTGGAAGCCGATATTGCACTGCATCATCCAGTAATCGCCGCCCTCGCCGCCAGGACCAGCACCATAGATGCCAGGAGCGTACTCTGTTCTGCCAATAGCAGCCACAAGCTGGGTGGCATGCTTGGTGAGCAGCAGGTTACCGCCATCCTGTGCGAAGCTCTTAAGAGCCTCGATAGTGGCATCATCTGCCAAACCGAAAGGCAAGTGCTGCCAGCCTGGCTCGGTGCCATCCTCCAGATCACACTGAACCCAAAGGCAAGAAATGAGGCTTGGAGAGATTTGGTCGAGCTCGTTCATCTTGATGAATCGACCCTTACCCTTTGCAGCATAATTGTCAAAGAACCACTGTGCAGCTGCCTTATCATCATCATCTGCAATCTCATCTATGCTGTTAGCCGTAAGCAGGAATGCAGCAGGAAGTGCACCACCAGAGATTGTTGGATCCACTACTGGAGCAGTATATTCGATACGTACAGCCACACTCTGACCCAAAGATACAAGACCATCTGCCATCATCACCTTGACGGTATAGATATTATCCTGATTAGTCTGTGCACGCTCAATGTAATAATTAGTTTGAGAACCATCAAGCACTGCAATCTGGGTATCATCACGATAAATCAGCACCTTGCTGACGTTGCCTGCAGGCAAAGACCAGGTAAGGGTAAGAGAACGCCCCTCGACACTGTATGACAGATTACTGATGGTCTGCAGACCCTCGTTGGCAGCGCCCGGAATCTCCACGTCGTCACATGAGGTGGCGAGCAGAGCGAGGGCTGCGGCGAGGAATGGATATGTTTTTTTCATAATTTTCTTTTTGTGGGTTATTTCGTTGTTTCGATTTTTCGAAGACTCGAATTTTCGAGCATTCGAAGTATCGATTTATCGAGTCATCGAGATTTCGAGCCATCGAGATTTCGAACCATCGAGTCTTCGACTTTTCGAGATTTCGATTTTTCGAGTAATCGTTCTATCGGTTTTTGATGCCCCGATCACTCGATCTCTCCGATTTATTCATACAGTCCGTTGGCGTTATTGACCTCCTCGTAAGGAACTGGCCAGAAGATCTCGTCCTGGCTCATCTGTGCATCGCCATAGTAGCTTTCGAACTGCTGCTCACTCTTGAAGTAGGCATTCATTGTCTCTACGACACTGCCCCAGCGTACGAGGTCAAACCAACGCTGGCCCTCCATAGCCAATTCCAGACGGCGTTCCATGCGGACTGCCTTACGGGCATAATCCTGATTTGGGAAGCTTTGATAAAGACCTACCTTATAGTCAGCATACATCTCATTAATATCCACAGGGCTGTAAGTATTAGCTTGTGCCAAGGTGCGCTGAGCCTTCTGTCGGACCTCATTAATCTCACGCATAGCAGTATTGAGGTTGCTATTCTGCTCAATGAGCGCCTCTGCATGAAGCAGGAGTATGTCTGCGTAACGGATGAAGATAAAGTTGAGCGGAGCATGATATGGATAGGTGTGGAGGCAGCGAGGATCTGCTGGATCAACACACCACTTCTTGCCAGAATAGCCGCTATAGACATCTGCTGCACGTACCCAGCTCTCAGTGTAAGTAAGACCGCGCCAAGGCATACCGATACGGCCCACAGTGCAGTCCAGACGAGGATCCACATTGCCAAAGTAATCACCTATGACGTGATCTGCTGGTGCGTTGTCAAGGTAAGGCAAGCCATTAGCGTCAGTGCGGAAGGCATCGACCAGATTCTGTGAAGCATGGAAGAAATCATCGCCTGATCCATACTGGTTACCCTCGCTATAGGTTACGTTGAGCAGATTGCTCCAACAGATATGCATATTATCGTTGGCAGAAGAGGTCTGCAGAGCAAGGATTGACTCATGGGTATTGTTGAAGTCGATCTTTGACATATCAAGATAATTGTCATAGAGCGAGTACTGACCGCACTTGATTACCAGATCAGCCCATTTCTCAACCTCGTTCCAACGGCTCTGGAAAGCATTGACGCGAGCCAGCATAGCTGCAGCCACATACTTATTGACACGTCCTGGCTGGCTTTGAGTCTCTGGAAGCACGCTATATGCCTGCTCTAAATCTGCCACAATGCTGGTGAAAATCTCTTCGCGGCTCATATTGTCATAACGGATGCTGCTAGGATTCTCTGCTGTCTCATCATAATATGGGAAACGCTCAAAGAGATGATAGAGATCGAAATAGAACCATGCACGCAGGAACTTCAACTCACCGATCAGCGCAGGACGCTGATTCTCTGGGAGGAAAGAATTAATGGCATTGATGGCCTGGTGTACGCGGGTGATGGCCCAATAGTTGTTCTTCCACTTAAAGAGCAGCGACGCATTATCGCTGGTTATGTTTGAGATTTCCAGCTGGTGAAGATTACCCTCCATTGAGATGCCACCGCCACCTTTAAGTGCATCGTCAGAACGCACATCAATGATCCAGTTGGTCATTGGGCCGGCAAAGGCCTCATTATTGCCGATGAAGTGACTCTCCAGTCCAGCGTAGGCAGAAGCAATGAAGGCATCCACATCGTTCTCTGTAAGCTGTCCGGCAGAGAACTGACCATAAGGCTCCTGATCGAGCAAGTCGTCGCAGCTGGTCATGCTCATTGTGGCTGCAAGAGCGAGAGCACTGAATATATATTTTTTCATGTTTGGAAAGTTTCGAATTAAAAAATACGATTGATCGAAAAATCGATTGATCGAGAAATCGAATAATCGAATGAATTGAAGGATCGAATGAATTGAAAAATCGGTTTTTCGATTTCTTTTTAGAATGCTACATTTACACCCAGTGTGAAGGTACGTGAACGTGGGTATGCACCATTCTCAACTCGAGCACCATAAGCGCCAAGGTTAAGTTCAGGATCGAGACCTGAATAGCCTGTAAGAGTGAAGATGTTCTCCACCTGACCAAAGATGTTGACCGAGCTGGCACCGAGATTCTCACACCACTTCTTCGGACAATCATAGCCGAGCTTGATGTACTTCATCTTCAGGTATGAACCATCCTCAATGAAGTATGTTGACATACGCTTCTCGTTGTTATTGTCACTGAATGAGACGGCAGGAATCTTTGCATTAGTATTCTCTGGAGTCCAGGCATTAAGGATGTCATGGCCACGATTGGTGAAGGTATTACCAGAGCTCATGAAATCGAGCTGACGCTTGTTCTCATTGAAGATATCAAAACCGAACTCACCGGTGAAGAACATTGAGAGAGTGAATCCCTTGTAGGCGAAGTCAAGATTCAGACCTGCGCTCCAGTCTGGATTAGGATCACCGATGATGCACTGGTCAGCCTCGTCAATGACACCATTGCCATCCAGATCACGATACTTCATGCGGCCAAGACCCTTGCCTTGCTGTACGGCATAGTTGTTGACCTCATCCTGTGTCTGGAACAGGCCATCCACTACATAACCGTAGTAAACACCCATTGGCTGACCCTCCATGAGACGAATGTCACTGCCCTGACTGGTAATGGCATCATTCAGCTTTACAACCTCATTCTTATATTTTGAGATATTGAAAGAAGCATTCCAGGTGAAGCCATTGTAATCAGGAGAATGATAGTCAGCGGTGAGTTCTATACCAGTATTCTTCATATCACCGGTATTGCGCCAGCAGGCTGCATTCTCACCTGCGGTAGAAAGTACCGGAGGAATGGTGAGCATATCCTTGGTAGTCTTAATATACCAGTCACCGCTGAGGTTAAAGGCGCCGCCCCAGAACTGGAGGTCAAGACCGACGTTAGTCTGCGTAGTGGTCTCCCACTTAAGACCGTTGCTGCCAGTAGTGGCGACCTTAATACCAGAGATGGCACCTGTGTTCGTGCCATTGAGGTCATAAGCACCATTGCCTGCATCATAAGCATAAGTGCTATAGGTAGCATACTCGCTTACTACGGCAGCGTTACCATTCTGACCCCAGCCAAAACGGATCTTAAGATCTGTAAGCAGATCATTCTCTTTCCAGAATGCCTCACGTGTAGGACGCCATGCCAAAGTGAAAGCTGGGAAAATGCCTGAATTATCCTTCTTGCCGAGACGCGAAGTAGCATCACGACGAATAGTGAATGATGCCAGGTAACGGTCTGCATAATTGTAGTCTGCCTTGGCAAAGTAGCTGAACAGACCCCATGCCGACTTGCCACCGCCATTAGTCTGCACGCCAGAGCCAGCACCGAGCACCATATAGTTGGTCTCGTCAAAAGCATAGCCCTTACGCATAGCATTGAAACCATCAAAGTTATAGCCGATAGCCTCAACACCAAGCAGGCCTACCAGATTGTGCTTGCCCCAATTGCCTACGTAGGTTGCAGTGTTGGTCCAAGTCCAGGTGTCACCCTGACCATACGAACGATTGACGCTAAGCTCATCTGTCTCTTCGAGCTTACGGCCCAGAGAATTGGTATTGTACTGAATATGTTCGATACCGATGTTTGACTTAAGAGTCAGTCCGCTGATTGGCTTCCACTCTGCAAAAGCATTACCGAAGATACGCCAGTTCTCGCTGGTATTGTCACGATTGTTGTAGAGTGATTGCATTGGATTGGCATAGTCCGAACCAGCGATCTGGAATGGACTGCTGAACTTTCCATCTGGCTGATAGGTTGGGATGCCTGGATGCTGCAACATAGCGAGCGAAGCGATACCACGGTCGCCACCATTTCCGCTTGCGTTGCTGATCCACTTGGCAACCATGAGATTTTCTCCTACATTAAAATATTTAGATATATTATATGTAGTGTTTACACGAGCACTGAAACGCTGATAGTATGATTCCTTCTGTACACCATCCTGATTGATATAGTTCAGAGAGAGCATCATGGTTCCCTTCTCGGTGCTATTTGACACATTGGCGCTGAGGTTGTGAGTCCAAGCCTCATGATAGATTGCATCCTGCCAATCATTGTCAGCAAGGGTATAACCGTTGTCAGTAGTAGGACGAAGCTTGTTACCGCTGTCATAAAGCTGGGCTGCATGTGTGCCGGTTGCCATGTAATATACCTGACCCCATTCGTTGGCATTAAGCAATGAATAAGTGTTGGCAATGGTCTGAAGGCTGGAAGTATAGCCTACATTAACGCTGAGTTTGTCTCCCTTACCACGCTTGGTAGTAATAATGATAACACCATTGGCTGCACGGCTACCATAAATTGAAGCAGAGGCAGCATCCTTCAAAACCTGAATAGATTCAATGTCCGAAGGATTAAGCGAAGAGAGATTCTCTGTGGTAGGCACGCCATCAATAATGTAGAGAGGATCCGAACCGTTGATGGAACTCATACCACGTACGCGAATCTGCGAACCACCAGAACCTGGAGTTGCATCAGTGGTAATCTGGACGCCAGCCAGACGGCCCTGCATGGAAGAAATCATCGAAGGATTTCCTTCAGAAGTCGGTTTCTTCATATCCATCACAGCTACGGCACCGGTAAGATCAGCCTTACGCTGAACGGTATAACCAACTACGACCATTTCCTCGAGCATTTGAGAGTCTTCGCTCATGAAGACCTCCATCTTCTCGGCAGCAGGCAACTGCTGTGTCGTATAGCCTACAAAACTAAACTGAAGGTTTGCTCCCTTCTGTACGGTGAGCTCGAAGTTACCGTCCAGGTCGGTCACTGTACCATTGGTCGTACCAACTTCCAGCACCGTAGCACCCATGACTGGCTCATCGAAGCCTTTGTCAATCACGGTACCCTGCACCTTCATTGTCTGGGCGATGGCCAGAACTGTTGAAGCCAGTACCATGGTTGCGATTAATAGGAATCGTTTCATGTTAATTGTGTTTAAATATAATTGTTGTTATCTCTGTCACCTGTTTGGTTTTTTTAAGGCTGCAAACATCCAGAACTCGCAACGAAATGCCAAGGATGAAATAATTTTACGGTGCAAAGATAGACAACATATAAAAATGGAGAAAAAAGGAATGTTTCGGGAAAATAAAGAAATGTTGCAACAGGAGAAGTTGCAACATTTCTTGTATTGAATGAGCGAAAAGTCTTATTTTTTATACAATCTGACCGTCTGACGCGGCTTTTTAGCATCATTAGTTATCAGCGTGATGGGAAAATCAGGAGCGCCGTCTGGGATTATTTGAACTTCAATGGAAGCGGTTCCATTAGGTTTGACAACAAGAGGGAAGGCGCTTTTGACCTCTATACCAGCACGCTCACTGTATGCTCGAAGGATATGGAGATCACTTTTGCCGGTATTCTGGACGGCAATTCGCTGTACGCTCTTTTGTCCTGCGGGTAACGGACCGATATTGACACGTTTTTCCGTTTGAAGCACGGGTGCAGAAGCGCGTTCCTCTGCCGTAAGGCTACTCACATCCGGCAACAGGACAGCAGACAAATCAATGGTCTGTGTTTTGTTTCGGGCATCGGTTATAGAGAGTGTTTCATGAGCAATACCCCACCGTTGCTCACGTTTTCCATCCCAGTTCAGGACAATATCATAGGTTTCTCCTGGACCTAATTCGACGGATTGGTCTGCACCACTTTTGACAAGTCGGCTTGAGGTGGACCATCGGATTTGCTGACGAACTACACCAGAGTTGCAGACAACAATGTGCCGTTCAGCCACGTTGCTATGATTTATCTCACCGAAATCAATCTTTCCGGCACTTAAGCGAAGGTCTCCCTCTCCTACCGGGAACTGCCGCTTCAGGCTTTCGGCTGACCGCCGGACCTCACCCGTAAAAGTAAGAGTCTCATTGGTCACATTTTCACCATCAGTCAGCTGTACGGTCACTACTTCACGGAAAGGTCCTGCCTTGCCAGCAGGATCAAACCGAACGACGACCTGTGCAGAATCGCCAGGGCGCACTACCAGATCCTGTTGCAGTTCCACCTGTGTACAGCCACAAGAAGTATAACCACGGACAATCTGCCAGCTGTAGGAACCTTTGTTTCGCACCTGAAACCGACGCTCTTGCACGCCCTGATCTTCAGCCACGATTCCAAGGACCTGCTGTGGCAAAGGACTCCACGCTGCCTCGACCTGGGCGAAAGAGGTTTCGGTTAACGCCCAAATACTTATTATATATAATAATGTAAAGAGTTTCATTTCGCCGTGCGTATATAATAAAAGATGATTAAAGATTGGTACAAAGGTATGGTTTACACAGAATATCTCCAAATTTTGGTCATAAAACTTGCAAAATTCGAACAATTCGGTTAAATTTGCAGCCATTATTTCTTATCTTTATACCAAAATGAATAGAATTCTGCTTGCAATTTTCACAATACTTCTGACAATCTCTTTGGGACAGGCACAAGAGACAAGCAACCATAACCGAATGCGCAATCAGGAAGAACTGCTGGATTTGCTCGATCAGACCATCGAACATCGACAGTTCTTTATCGACGCGCGTCAGCAGGAGATTGAGGTGCTCAAGAGCCATCTCAAAGGTGCAACTGCCACCATCGAGCGACTGGCGCTCTATTCTGGTCTTTATAATCGGTATGGCAGCCTGAACAATGACTCGGCATTCGTCTATGCCGAACGTGCCTTTGCTTTGGCGAAAGAGGTAGGACTTGAAATCGATCAGCAACGCACCAGCATTGACTTGGCTTACTGTTACTGCCTCAGCGGACTATATGATGAGGGTTACCGATTGATGCCCAGCAGGCAGGAGGTACTTCCGGAGGTTCTGCTGAACTATTATATTGCCCACTGTTCGTTCCTGCAGTGGCAGAGCGAGTTTACTACCATTCCAAAACTCAAGGCAGAGAGACTAAAGCAGTCAAAATGCTATCATGACTCCATCCTGCTGACTGACAGTAATCCATTGCATCAACTACAGGAACGCGTGCAGATTGAGGGCATGATGTCTCGCCAGGAGGCTCTTAACCGATTGGAACAAACCATAGATTCCCTCCCCTCAAGCGAAGATTATATCCGCTACATGGCACTAATGGTAGGCACGATCTTCGAAGAGTTGCAACAGCCAGATTCTGCCATCGTCTATTATACGATATCTGCCATTTCGGATATGCAGCATGGCATACTTGAGCACGCATCACTGCAACGCGTAGCAGCTCTCCTTTTCGAGAAAGGCAGTGTAGAGCGCGCCTATCGCTATATGGACTGCTGTCTGAAAGATGCCCACCAGAGTGGAGCACGTCTGCGAGCACTTGAACTCCAGGAAAACCTGGATGTAATCATGGCAGCCTACAACGGACAGCTGCTGCAGAAGCAACAATCACTGCGTCTGGTACTGATTGTGATTGTGGCATTGCTGGTATTCGTTGTCATCATCAGTTTCTGGCTCAATAAACTACGCAAGAACCTGAAGAAGAGCAGCCGGCAGTTATTGGCCACGCATGAAGATCTGAAACAAAGCCACCAGCAGCTTGAAGTGGCAATGAATGAGGTAAAAAACATGAATGGCCAGCTGGAGCAGACCAACCTCTCCCTTCAGGAAAGTAACCGTATCAAAGATTCCTTTGTGACACAATACATGAAGCAATGTCGTGAGGGCATCAGCCAGCTGCAGGGTTATCAGCAGAAACTGCAGCGTCTGGTTATGACACATAGTACTGATCTGCTTGAAGAGACCATCCGCAACACTGAAGGACTCGAATCGGAGATGGAAACCTTCTATAACAACTTTGATGAAACCTTCTTAAGCCTTTATCCTGACTTTGTGCAGCAGCTCAATCAGCACCTTCGCCCAGAAGAACGCTATGCACAGACACCTCACCTGCCTACCGAACTACGAGTGTTCGCCCTAATGCGTCTGGGGGTAACGGATCTTGATGAGATTGCCGAATTTTTGAGATGCGCTCCAAAGACCGTACTCAACTACCGAAGCCGCCTCCGACAGAAGGCTCAAATCGACAAAGACGAATTAGACCGCTGGATTGTGCACAACTCATAGACTGCTTATTTTGATTCCTGAAAAATAATATTTGTTGCACCGGATAGAAAAAATGTTGTAAATTCTGTTTCCTCTTCATCCTAATATATAGAGTTGCTCATTTGATAAAACTTTATTTTTCAATAGTTTGCAAAAAAGTTCGTTCCCACCGCCCATTTGTTATAGGTGGGAACGTTTTTTTGTTGTACCTTTGCAGCGCTTATTTGGAGACTATATTGACAAAAACAAAGAAAGCAACAAATATTATTTACACAATTTAAAAACACAAGACATGAAACGATTCCTATTGATTGCTGCCATGATGATCTGCACTACGGTGCTGGCACTGGCACAAGTGAAGGTTCATGGCACCGTGATGGACAAGGGGCTCGGTGAGCCAGTCCTTGGTGCTACGGTCCTCGAGGTAGGCACCACGAACGGTACTGTTACCGACTTCGATGGTAACTTCGAACTGACCGTCAAGGAGGGCGCAACCCTCCAGTTCAGTTACATCGGTTACACCACCGTACAGCTTCCTGCTGCAGCTGAGATGAACATCGAACTCAGTGAGGATGCTGAGATGATGGAAGAAGTAGTCGTTACCGGTTATACCACTCAGCGTAAGGCTGACTTGACAGGTTCGGTAGCAGTTATTTCTACCAAAGACATGAAGACCAACTCGAACCCAGACCCAATGAAGTCTCTGCAGGGTAAGGTTGCTGGTATGACCGTGACCACTAATGGTTCGCCTGCTGGTACTGCTACAATCCGTATTCGTGGTATTGGTTCTATTAACTCTAACCAGGATCCTCTCTACGTTATTGACGGTGTACCTACTACCTCTGGTTTGAATACACTTAATGCTGCTGACATTGAGTCAATGCAGGTATTGAAGGATGCCGCTTCGGCTTCTATCTATGGTAGCCGTGCTGCCAACGGTGTCATCATCATCACCACAAAGAGTGGTAAGAAGGGTGACGGCAAGGTAAAGGTTGACTTCAACGCTTCAATGACTGCCAACTTCTACAACAGCCAGTCGAAGATGAAGCTGATGGATTCACACGAATATGCTACCGCTATGGCTCAGGCTGCTCTGAATGATGGCATGGACCCAGTGACTTATGCTCTCAACTACGGACTCAACCTCAATGCCAGCAATGGTTTCGGCATTCAGGCTTACGACATTGCAAGCGGTGAGTACAAGAACTATACCGTGGCTGGTGCTTATGGCAATGGCGAATTCATCAACAACAGCCAGAAGATGCGTCTCAGCAATACCGACTGGCTCGATGAGATCAGCCGCGTAGGTGTGACCCAGAACTATGACCTCTCACTCAGCAATGGTTCGGAGAAGGGCTCGCAGATGCTCAGCCTCGGTTACAAGAAGGCTGAAGGTGTCCTGAAGTACACCGACTTTGAGAACATCTCTATCCGTCTGAACTCTACATATAATATTAATAAGGTAGTGAACGTGGGTGAGAACTTCACCCTTACCTATAGCGACCAGGTTGATTGCGCTCCTCTTGAGAATGCACTCAAGATGCCTGCTATCATCCCTGTCTATGAGATTGATGGTACTACCTTTGGTGGTCCTGTAGGTTCTATGCGCGACCGTCAGAACCCAATGCGCGAACTTGCCTACAACAAGGACAACCGATTGAAGATGTGGCGTATCTTCGGTAACGGCTACATCAACATCAAGCCTTTCAAGGGCCTTGACCTCCGTTCGAACTTCGGTATTGACTACAATGCCAACTTCATCCACCACATGACCTACACCTTCATCTCTGATAACGTTTCAGAGAAGACTCCAAAGACCAGTGTAGATCAGACCAACGACCTGAAATGGACCTGGTCAAATACCGCTAACTACCTCGTACCACTTCCAGAAAACCATACACTCACCGCACTGGCTGGTTTCGAGCTTTTCAAGCAGGACTTCGTCAACATCAACGGTTCGGCAGAAGGCTTCGCCATTGAGAACGAACTCTACATGTGGCCAAATGCTGCTACAGGTTCTATGCGCCTCAATGGTGCTAACGTAGGTTACTCGCTCGTGTCATTCTTCGGCAAACTTGACTACAACTGGCAGGATCTGCTCCTCGCATCGTTCACCATCCGTCGTGACGGTTCAAGCCGCTTCGGTAAAAACAACCGCTATGGTACCTTCCCAGCTGCTTCACTTGGTTACCGTGTATCAAAGCACATGGACTATGATTGGCTCACCGACTTGAAGCTCCGCGCATCTTGGGGTCAGACCGGTAACCAGGCTATTGATAACTCTGCCCGCTATACCATCTTCATCGCTGACTATGGTACAAGTCGTCAGGATGGTACTGCATACGACTTCAAGGGTGAGGGCGGCGGCCAGTTCAACAGCGGTTATCGCGTACAGAGCACCGGTAATGACAACCTCAAGTGGGAGACTGCCGAGCAGTGGAATGCCGGTCTTGACTTCGCATTCTTCAATAATACACTCTTCGGCACCTTCGATGCCTATATCAAGGACGTAAAGGATATGCTTATCAATCCAGCTTACCTTGGTTCAGTAGGTGAGGGTGGTGCTTCATGGCTCAACGGTCCATCTCTCCGTAACTGGGGTATGGAGCTCACCGTAGGTTATCGTGGAAAGACTTCGTTCGGCATGGGCTATAGCGTAAACGGCAATGTTGACTTCTTCCGTAACCGTGTAACCTGGTTACCAGAGACTACTACCGGTTCTTACGCTCACACTACCAAGCAGAACCTCGTAGAGGCTAAGGTTCCTTACGGTTCAAGCGTAGGTTATGTTGCTGACGGTCTCTTCACCAGCCGAGAGGAGGTACTTGCTTCTGGTCAGGAGAACGCTCGTCTGGGCGGTATCAAGTATGCTGACCTTGACGGCAACGGCATCATCAACAGCGAGGACCAGACCTGGATCTTCAACCCAGTACCAGATTTCTCTTACGGTCTCACCGTCAACCTTGATTACAAGGGCTTCGACTTCCAGATGTTCTGGCAGGGTGTAGCTGGCGTAGATGTATATAATGGTCAGAAGTTCCAGACCGACTTCTATGGTCTGGTGGACGTGAACTCAAGCAAGGGTAGCCGTTTGCTCAATGGCTGGCTCCCAGGCGTAAACGAGAAGAGCTCTATCCCAATGCTCTCTACCATGAACAACTCTGACGAAGGCCGTGCTTCAACCTATTTCGTAGAGAATGGTTCATACCTCAAACTCCGTACGCTCCAGGTGGGCTACACCGTTCCTGAGTCTCTGCTTCAGAAGGCACACATCGCCAATGCCCGCTTCTACCTGAGCGGCAATAACCTCGCTACCATCAAGAGCAGCAGCCTGACCTGCACTGATCCTGAAAACCCAGGCTTTGCTTATCCTATCTCTACTTCAGTAAGCTTCGGCCTCCAGATCGGCTTCTAATTCTCGAAGTAAATATATTAACTCGAAAAACTCGAAATATCGAAAATTCGAAATCTTGTTGATTCGAAATATCGACAATTCGATAACTCGTAAATAGAAATTATCATTATGAAACAATATATTTTTGGAGCCCTCGCACTTGCTGCCTCAATGAGCATGACCAGCTGCGACGATTTCCTTGAGGTAAAGCCTTCAGGTATCGTTGATGAGGAGCTCGCATTCAGTGAGCCAGATGCTATGGTGACTGCCGCTTATGCAGCCCTCGGCGCTGACTGGTACACCTATCCATTCAATCTCTGGCCTTACGGCTCACTTGCTAGTGACGATGCCCTCAAGGGCGGTGGTGATACTGGCGATACTGAGTATCACGCCGTAGAGATCTGGAGTTCTCTCTCTTCTACCAATCCTGGTGGCCACATGGATGAGCTCTGGTATCATCTCTATGTATCTATCTCTCGTTGCAACCGTGCCATCATGGCTGTCCGTGATCAGGGCGAAGAGAAGCTTGGTGCAGAGACTGCTGCTATCCGTATGGGCGAAGCTCGTTTCCTCCGCGGTCACTTCTACTACAAGCTGATTCAGCTCTTCAACCAGGTTCCTTACATTGATGAGATTTGCCTGCAGAACGCTGCCCAGGAGCAGACCCGCAACGATGAGTTCACACATGATCAGCTTATGGAGAAGGTTATCGCTGACTTCGAGGCTGCATACAATGCTCTGCCAGCCCGTCAGAACGATAAGGCTCGTGTCAACAAGGCTGCAGCAGCCGCTATGCTTGCCAAGTGCTACCTCAACAAGGCTTACGGCAATGGCTATGAGGCAAGCACCGGTTATGCTCATGTAAATTCTGCTGACATGCAGAAGGTAGTGGAATATACAGACTATGTAATCTCTACCGGCAACTACCGCTACGAGCAGGACTTCGGAGATCTCTTCATGCTCGACAACAAGAATGGCTGCGAGTCAATCTTCGCTGTTCAGCACTCAAACTATGAGGATGACAACACCAAGTTAGGCCGTTCAAACTGGAGCAACATGCTCAACGGCTGTCACGGCATGTGGTCAAAGGGCTGGGACTTCCACAAGCCATCACAGAACCTTGTCAACGCATTCAAGGTTGACGAGAATGGTCTGCCAATGTTTGATGACTATGAGAAGGTTCACAATATCTATCCTATCAATGGCGTAGAGCAGGATCAGAAGTGGGATCCACGTCTGTTCCATACCGTAGGTATTCCTACTTTCCCTTACAAGTATGAGACCGGTGCTTCTGAAGATGGTATCGTCAAGAGCCTCATCATGACTGCCACTGCCGACAATGCTCGCTGCCCATCTTCATACGGCTACTATGCTTCTCTGAAGGAGGTTCCTCAGCGTTCAAAGGGCGAGAGCTACACCGAGGGTACCTGGCAGGGCTTTGCCATGAACGACTACGTAGTTCGCTACACAGAGATGATGCTCTGGCGTGCTGAGGCACTCATTGAGCTTGGCAAGGTAGGCGATGGCATCGAGATCATCAACGCCATCCGTCAGCGTGCCAACAACTCTGTAGCCAAGTACATCGGCTATGCTTCTAACCAGATCCGTACCCTGGGTATGTACTCAACAGGTGCAAGCAAGGATGAGGCTCGTAAGTATCTCCGCTGGGAGAAGCGCCTCGAGATGGCTATGGAGTCAGAGCGTTTCTTCGACCTCCGTCGCTGGGGTCTCGCTTCTGAGACCATGAATGCTTACTTCCAGGCAGAGCAGAACTCTAACTATGAGGGCATGGATTACGCTGGTTACCTCGCTTCGGCTCACTTCCAGGCAGGCAAGAACGAGTTCTGGCCAATCCCTTACCAGCAGCTCTTCTACGTGCCAGGATTGTACGTGCAGAATGCAGGATATTAAAAAAGTTAAAAAGTTAAAGAGTTAAAAAGTTAAAGAGTTCCCTGCTGCGAAATAAGGAACTCTTAACTTACACTTAACTCATTATAAAATTAAGAAAAATGAAAATCCAATATATTTTTGCAGCATTGGCAGCAGCTTCAATCATGAGTGCCTGCAATGCTGACATGGACATCGACATTGCTGCTCCTGTTCTTACCGCTCCTGATGAGAGCACTATCCAGGGCAGTCTCCAGGGTGATGACTATGTTCTCACTTGGAGTGGTAATGGCTCAAAGATGCAGGTGACCCGTTATGCCAATGGTAATAAGGCCGGTTCAGAGATCGTTGAGGGTAATAGCTATACTCATCGCGATGTAGAGACTAACGTTCCTTATATGTATATCCTCAAGCTCACTGATGGATTAAACTTCTCAAAGGGTGTCATCAAGGAGTTCCTTCGCCAAGGTGCAAGCAAGTGCTCAGGCCTCTCTATGTCTCAGCTTGAGAAGGCTGGTGGCTATGATGCACAAGTCACTTGGAATGCCAATCCTTCTGCAGCAGCAGTAAAGCTGATTGCAAACAATGGCGGCGCTCGTGAGATCAAGGAGACTCTGTCTGCAAGTGTGACCTCTTACATCATTCCTGATGTTAAGGAGGGCGAGACCTGGAATGTAACCCTCATTGCCGAGAACGAAAAGGGCACCTCTCTGCCAGCAGCTACCTCTCTCCGTATCGGCAAACTCGCTGTAGCTTACCTCAGCCTCTATGATACTCCTGAGGAGCTCCTCGCTAATGGCGATGATGATGAGGCATACGGCTGGGTTTGGTTCCATGCCAACTATCCTACCGGCACCTTCGTTCCATTCAGCAGCATTACCTCTGCTGATGTGCTTGAGCCATATCGTGTTGCCTTCTTCATGCGCGACATTGATGATCCTGGCACCGTAGGCTATGATGCCTGGAACTATCCTGAGGTTGTCAATAATGCTACTCCATTCGTAGCAGAGTGGTACAAGAATGGCGGTAGCCTTCTCCTCTGGAGCCACGCTACCACTTACGTTGGTCATCTGGGCCGTCTTGACCTTGATATGATGAAGAAGAATGACCATGCTATCGGCTACGGCTGCGGCAATAACCCAGATACCTGGAAGATGGCTGTTCAGCTTGCACCTGCAGGCGGTCGCTTCATCAAGGATCATTCTACCCACCCAATCTTCCGTGGCCTTGACGTTGAGCCAGCAGGCAACACCAAACTCATCGCTGTGAAGAGCGGTTCGGCATTCACTGAGGATCACAACTGTCTCTTCTTCAACCTGCCTTCTGTCCTCACCGGCATTGGCAATCAGGAGGAGACCTGCTATCAGGCTGCTACCAAGACCTACGGCCTCTATCCTCTCGGCACCTGGGACAGCCAGATCGATTGGGTAAGCCAGCTCAACGTATGGGAGGCTCAGCAGGGCAATACTGAGTTCCAGGGAACCATCATCTGCGTAGGCAACGGTGGATGTAACTTCTACCTGCGTACCCAGGAGGACTTCGACGTACAGACCCAGCCTTCAGGCAATGCATTCCAGGCCAATATTGAAACTATGGCAAAGAATGCCATTGAGTACCTTAAGACTCGCTAAAGCATAGGTTTCGTTCTCCATCAAAGGGAATCAAACGTAAATCAATCTATTATACAACTGAATACTTTGATTTATTTTGATTTCCTTTGGTGGAGTTTATTTTTATTTTTGTCATGAAAAAGTCTCTTCTCCTTCTCTCTTTGGCGCTTCTGGTGCTTGCTTCGTGTGGTGGAGGCAGTGATGATCCGATCATCAATCCGAATCCCAATCCCGTCAATCCGAATCCAGACAACGGCGGCAATGATAATCCCGGTGGCAACACAGGAAACACTACGCAGTCGGCATATAATGAGCTTTACCGTCCACAGATTCACTATACACCTGCCAGGAACTGGGTCAATGATCCGAACGGCATGGTCTATGTGGACGGCACCTGGCATCTCTTCTACCAGTACAATCCTTATGGCAATGACTGGGGAAATATGAGCTGGGGACATGCTACGAGTACTGACCTCATCCACTGGAAAGAACAGAATGTGGCACTGATGCGTGATGATCTGGGAGACATCTTCTCCGGTTCATGCGTCGTGGATCACAACAATACAGCAGGATTTGGCGCCGGCGCCGTCGTGGCTTTCTATACCAGTGCTGGTGAACGTCAGCAGCAGAGTATGGCATATAGTACTGACGGCTGCAAGTCATTCACCAAATACAGCGGCAACCCCATCATCCCGAACACCTCACTTCCTGACTTCCGTGACCCGAAAGTCTTCTGGCATGAAGCTACGCAGCAATGGGTAATGACGCTGGCTTTAGGCTGGGACTGCGGCATAGATATCTGGACAAGCCGCGACCTGCACAGCTGGAAGAAGGAATCCACCTTCCGCACCGAGGTGAACCGCTGTCATAACTGTCAGTGGGAGTGTCCCGACCTCATCGAACTGCCTTATGAAGGCGGCACGAAATGGGTGCTTATCGTCAATGTCAATCCTGGCGGTCCTACCAACGGTTCGGGCATCATGTGCTTTGTAGGTGACTTTGATGGCAAGGAGTTCAAGGCTGATGATCTCAACTATCCGATGTGGATGGATACTGGTATGGACAATTATGCCGGTGTTACCTGGAGCAATGCCCCTGCTGACCGCAAGATTCTCATCGGCTGGATGAACAACTGGGCTTACTGCGGTGGTGTGCCCTGTTCGCCTTGGCGTTCGGCTTTCACCCTGCCTCGTGAACTGTCTCTGGTCAATGTAGATGGCAAGCCATTCATTGCCAGCAAGGTTGTAAGTGAGATTGACAAGATTGCAGGCAGCTGGCAGGAGAGCAGCAATTCCACACTCCTTATTCCAAATTCCTCTCTCTCTGCCTATCATGCTCAGGTTACCATCCCTACTACCGAAATGGTAACATTTACGCTTAGCAATGAGAAGGGCGAAAAGCTTGAGCTCACCACCAACACCATCTACCACACCCTTTCGGCAAAACGCACCTCTGCCACAGGTGAGTCGCCTGCCTCTTTCTCTTACCCTTCGGTTAGCGGCAAGCTCATGGGCAATGACGCGACCATCACGCTCGATATCTACGTAGATCAGTCATCCGTAGAGATCCTCTCTGCTGACGGCACCTTCGTGATGACCAACCTGGTGTTCCCTTCCTCTATCTACAACCAGATCACCGTTCCTGCTTCAGCCACAGGACTTAAGTACAGGACACTTAACAGTATTTGGAACTAAAAAGAATACGTCCTGGCAGGACTTATCTCACTACATACGGAGTAGTGCCAAAAGTTGACATCAACTCCGAAACATCAAATATCAAGCATCACCACCCCTCTACAATGGTCTGTAGCGCAGGTGGTGATACTTGATATTTGTTATTTGATATTTAGCTATGGCTTTTTATCATCACTTCTGCCGCCAAAACACGCGAGTGAAAAGCACAATGACTGTGAATATCTCCAGACGGCCAATGAGCATTGTGGCGCTGAGCACCCATTTGCTCAATGCCGGGAGCTCTGCCCAGGTAAAGGCAGGACCCGTGGAACCCAGACCAGGGCCACAGTTGCCGATGGCGGAGATGGTGGTGCCTAAAGCGGTATCCATATCGATGCCCTGCAGCATCATGATGACAATACACGCAAAGGCTACGAGGAAGAACAGCAGCACGAAGGCAAGGGTGCGCTGAAGGTACTCCAGTCGCAAGGGACGGTTGTCAAACATTACGGATTTATACACCCCCGGGATTACGGACTGCCGCAGGATTATCTTCATGTTCTTGATCATAATGACCAAGCGCAATATCTTGAATCCGCCTGCCGTTGAACCAGCACATCCACCACATGCCATGATGAAGAGCGTCGGGATCCAGAAGATCCTGCCCCACAGCTGATAGTCATAATACTCTGCCTGAAATCCGCAGGTGGAGATGATCGTGACGACATGAAACAGCGAGGTTCGCAGCGTGTCGGCAAACCCATGTGGCATAGCCTCCAGCTTGTCGGGTGTCAAGCCGCCACGCCACAACCGGAAATAATGCAGCAGGATGAAGGTGACCGTAAATCCGATGACGATATAGACAAACCAGCGGAATTCTTCGCTCTCCCAGAACTGTCGCACCCGTCCCCGCTTCAGCAGATAGAACAATGTGAAGTTGATGCTGGCAATAAACAGGAAGAACGTACATACATACTCAATATAAGCCGAATGGAACCAGCCGATGCTTGCCTGATGCGTTGAGAAACCGCCTGTGGCAAGGGTTGTCATAGCATGACATACGCCATCAAACAATGACATGCCACCTGCCAGATAGCATAGGCAGCATACGGCGGTCAATCCGATATAAATGAACCACAGGTAACGGGAGGTGTCCTGTATTCTGGGGCGGAGCTTGTCTATCGTCATGCCGGTCACTTCGGCGCTGAACATCTGCACTTGTGCGGACTGTATCTTGGGCAAAAGAGCCAGTGAGAACACCACAATGCCCAGACCGCCTATCCACTGCGTCAGGCTTCGCCACAACAGGATTCCATGCGGCTGGGAATCAATATCCGTCAGTACGGTGCATCCTGTGGTGGTAAATCCGGACATCGTCTCAAGGAAGGCATCGCATAGCTGCGTGCATGTACCATTAAGCAGATAAGGGATCATGCCTATGAGAGAAAATACAATCCACATCACCGAGACAATCAGATAGCCCTCACGCTGAGTGACGCGCTCCATTCCCATCTGCTTACCGCGGGTCAGACTCCAGCCCAGCAGGGCACAACCCACCATCGGGATGGCGAGTGCTACAGCATCTTGCTCTCCCTCGCGCCACCAGTAGTAGCAAGCTACCAGGGTGGCAACAGCCATGAAGAACGATTCCAGTAGCAGCAGCTTGCCACATGTATGCCGTATCAGCTGCCAGTTCAGTGAGTTTTTTTTCATCCAGTCTTTTTTACTATTGTCTTAAGTAACACGGAGCGAAGATAGACCTTTTCCCGTAATTCTGCAATTTTATTGTCGAAAAAAACATTAATCCACGCCTTTGCCCCCCTTTCCCATACCATTCTGGCAAATCCAGACACTACTTATCCCATTTATTCATTTGAGAAGTATCAAAACGACGCCAACGCTTCATGGCATGGATTTCACAACTTTTAAATGGGCGCCACACACCCTTGGCAGCCATTTATGAACTGTGAAATGGGCGCCAGCACCCTTGGCCGCCATTTATGAACCGTGAAATGGACGCCAGCACTCTTGGCTGCCATTTATGAACTGTGAAATGAGCCCCAGCACTTCTTGGCACGGATTTGCAGATGTGGAAATAGATGCCTTCACTGTTAGTATGTATTTAAAGAAGCTCTGTGAAGGTTGTCTTCCTTGATGGCGGTGATGGAGAGCTGGATTAACCCCTTTCAGACCAATAAAATGAATAATCACCCCGAAAATAGCAGATTTATGGATTTGGATTTGGATAAATCAGAAAAATGGATTATTTTTGCGCGTTTAAGATTCAGTTTGAACCATCAAGACATAATTCGGTACCGAACTCATGACAGAATATCTTTACCTCATAGCCGACTGGCAGGTACGGCTGAGATTTGCAAGTGACGATGATGTCACGGGCATGCATCTGCTGCCTTCTTTTGCCCCATTCAGCCTCCCGGCTGCAGAGGCGGATGAGGGAAACCAGCTCTTCATGATGACTATTGACCAACAGCTGCAGACAGACGCCGCTGAAGAACTTGAGCCAGTGAAGGTTTGTGATACGGGCAATGGTGAGATTGCTGTGGCTCGACGCAAGAGGGGTGGATACCAGTTTGAGATACATGACCTGAAGGGCAATCTCTGCGCCCTGATGCTGGCAGATGCCGGCTTTACCAACTGCTACTGCCGCGTGATGGGAAGTTCGGCTACCAGTAACAGCTTCGGCCTCAACAACGCACTGATGATGGCATTCGCCTTTGCTGGAGCCACACGTGAGACGCTCATGATACACGCCTCCCTGGTGCGACATAACGGGATAGGCTATGCTTTTGTGGCAAAAAGCGGCACCGGAAAAAGTACGCAGACCGCCAATTGGCTGAAGATGATTCCGGACTGCGACCTCATGAATGATGACAATCCGGTGGTACGCGTCACGGAGGATGACTGCCAGATATACGGAAGTCCGTGGAGCGGCAAGACGCCCTGCTACCGTCAGGTAAAAGCCCGACTGGGTGCCGTGACCCGTATAGTTCGGGATTCGGATAATCACGTGGTACGCACCGCTCCACTGGCAGGATTCAGCGACCTGCTCTCCTCCTGCTCAGTGATGCCTTGGGACAAAGAGACCTACAGCGGCATTTGTGACTCTGTAACTGCCGTAATAGAAAAAACACCAACCTATCATCTGCATTGCACGGCAGAACCTGCCAGCGCCCTTGTTTGTTATGAAGCAATTGGATCTGTTAGCTGACTATCTGCGTCAGAATCATGAGCAAACCGTGAGCCTGCAGGTGATCGGCAACAGCATGCGTCCCTATCTGGTGCATGAGCGCGACTCTGTACTGCTGCGCTACGCCGAAAAGGTGCAGGTGGGCGATGTGGTGCTGGCAGAGGTCAATCCGTCGCACTACGTACTGCACCGTGTAGTCAAACTGACCGAATCGGGTGAGATGACTATGCGTGGCGACGGCAACCGCAGCACGGAGCAATGCCGAAGAGAGGATGTGCGAGGTGTGGTAGTAGGATTCATCCGTGGGAAAAACAAGAAGACTTCAACCACAGCGGACCTCGGCTATAGGATCTACGCCTGGTTCTGGATGCATACGCTGCCTCTGCGTGGTGTGATGCTCCGGCTGCATAATATTTGTTTCGGGTCATGCAAGGACCTCAGCAAGTACAGGAAAAATTGATAATTGATAATTGATAATTGGATCTAAGTGTCGAACAGACAGCTATGGGTACGATATCAAATTTTGAACAGTCACTTAACTTGTTATAAATATCATACAATACAATGAAAAGAAACAGTAATATCGTGATGCGCACCGTGTGCGACGTACCCTTCCTGATAGCAGAGGGTGAGAGCAGTGTAGAGATGAACCGCCTGATAAGCCTGAATGAGACAGCAGCTTTCCTCTGGGAAGCAATGGGCGAAGGTGAATTCACAACGGAAGAACTTGTGACCCGGCTCACTGCCGAGTACGATGTATCTGCCGAGGAGGCGCAGCAGGCTGTGTCAGCGCTCATTGAAGACCTCAAGAAAGAGGGTGCCGTGGAATAATGAATATAATTAGGAGATACCAACAATGAAACAAATGAACAGAAACAACCTTAAGCTCATGAGTACCAGAAAGTGGACTCTCACGCTCTTATTTATGCTTTGTGCCCTGATGGTCAAGGCACAGTACAAGCAGGTGAATGACATCTCTTACGCAACGTCGGACAATCCTTATGCACAGGAGCGATGCAAGCTCGATGTGTACTACCCTACCGAGATAGAGGATGCTCCAGTAGTAGTATGGTTCCATGGCGGAGGCATCGAAGGCGGCAACAAGCACATTGACAATGAACTGAAGAACAGCGGTCTTGTAGTAGTGGCAGCCAACTACCGTCTGCTACCAAAGGCTACGATTGACGAGTGTCTGGACGATGCCGCAGCTGCCGTAGCATGGACCTTCAAGAACATTGAGAAATACAATGGCAGCAAGCGCAAGATCTTTGTGGCAGGCCATTCGGCTGGCGGCTATCTGCTGGACATGATCGGTCTGGAGAAAAAGTGGCTGGCAAAGTATGACATCGATGCCGACTCGATTGCAGCCCTGATTCCATTCAGCGGACAGTGCATCACACACTATAACGTACGTAAGCCTCAAGGCATCGGCCCACTGCAGGCAACCATCGACCAGTATGCTCCGCTCACCTTCATCCGCCCGGACGCTCCTCCGATGATTATCATTTCAGGTGACCGCGAACTGGAACTGTATGGTCGCTATGAGGAGCAGGCTTACTTCTGGCGTATGCTTAAGCTGGTGGGGCACAAAGATGTGACCCTCTACGAGATGCAGGGCTATGATCACGGACAGATGCCTCATCCTGCCTATCATATCCTGAAAGATCACATCCGCCGCCTGACCGCCAAGGCTGTCTCGGCGCTCCCTGCTCCGGTGATTAAGGTTGAACAGCAGGCGCAGTACAATTTCAGCTGGCAGAAGGCTTTTGCCAGACGTGGCGCTAAGGTGGAGAATCAGCAGGGAACAATGCCTGTGCTTAATCTGGGAGCCAACAACGGCTACTATGACCTCACTGCGGAGACCGGCGCTTTGATTAAGGGTCTGCGTGACTTTACCATCTCGGTCTATTTCAAGGTAGGATCAGAGAATAAGCTGGATGGATACGGACACTTCCTCTTCGCCTTCTCAAAACTGGCAGAGAACAAAGCCGACGAAGGACCATACATGGCAATGCGACTCAACGAGCAGCGCTTTGAGACTTCGACTGGCGGATGGGAACATGAAGAGATCGTAATGCAGGGCGGACAGCCAAAGCGTGACGTCTGGGTTCATGCCCTCTACCGTCAGCAGGGCAAGACTGGAGAACTCTATCTGGACGGCAAGCTGATAGGCCGCAACAACAATATGCCTATCCTGTCAGAAATCTTTGACGAAGCTCCTGCCAACTGCTGGATCGGCCGCGCCCCATTCAATGGAGACAAATATCTCACTGACACCCAGGTGGCAGACTTCCGCATCTATAACTATGCTGTAAGCAACAAGGAACTGCAGCAGCTGAAGGCAGGCAAGGCTAACCTGCCAAAGTAATTTGACCAGATGACAGAAAAAAGAAACAGGTTCGGGGATATCACATCTCCGAACCTGCGCCTAAAAATAAATACACGCTTGAGTCAAAACTCAATATTATTAACACAATGAACCTAAGCCTTTAGAATCTCCTCAGGGAATACTGGCATTGCGCCATTCTGAGTGCAGACGAAGGCCGATGCCTGAACTGCAATCTTATGTGACTCCTGAATGCTCTTGCCCTTCAAAATCTGTGCTACGAAAGTAGCGGTAAATGAGTCACCAGCACCTACGGTATCAGCAACCTTTACCTTTGGAGTCTCAACGTATGAGGTCTCATCAGCAGTGAATACATAGCTACCTACAGCACCATAGGTCAAGATAACCATACGGAGCGAGTCATAGCGCTTGATCAGCTCGCGGCAAACGTCAGCTGGCTCACCAGTAATCTGAAGCAATGCCTTAACTACTTCAATCTCCTCCTCGTTGAGCTTGAGGATAGTAGCACGACGAAGGCTCTCCTCAATAACCTCTACGCTGTAGAAGTGCTGACGGAGGTTGATGTCATAGATACGCTCAGTATCGGCATCCATCGTACCAAGGAAACGCAAGATAGTGTTGCGCGACTCAGCTGAACGCTGTGCCAGTGAACCGAAGCAGACAGCCTTGGTGCGCTTAGCAAGTGCCTCAAGCTCTTCACTCCAAGGGATATTGTCCCAAGCCACGTTCTCACAGATCTCATAAGAAGGAATACCGTCACCTGACAGAGTAACCTGAACGGTACCTGTTGGGAATGGAACACGTACGATGCGGTGGTCAAGATTTACACCCTCGATACGCTCCAGAATCTCATCACCCAAAGCATCCTGTCCGATAGCACTTACCACTATGGTGTGCCAGCCAAACTGACCTACATGATATGCAAAGTTTGCTGGTGCACCACCTAACTTACGTCCCTCTGGGAGGCAATCCCAAAGTGCCTCGCCCATACCTACGATAATATCTTTCATAGTTGTTGTTTTTCTTATGTTTTTTACAGATAAAAATTCTTGTTTCGGGGATTAATGCTAACCCGTCTTTTGGGGAGCTGTCCGGAGTGCTATTATTAAAGCACCTCAACCGGACAGCCTATATAAAAAAGTTTGTGTGCGTTCTGATGAACTTATTTCTTCACCTTTGCAGTCAGGAAGCAGAGGTAGAGAGCACCGATAGCCATTACGAGCACGGCGCCGAGCGTACCCATCGTATCGCTCATGAAGCCCATAGCAAGTGGGAAGAGAGTTCCGCCGAAGAGACCCATGATCATCAAGCCTGAAATCTCGTTCTGATGGTCAGGATCATGAAGCAATGCCTGGCTGAAGCAGATAGAGAAGACATTTGAGTTACCGTAACCTACGAGTGCGATACCTACATAAAGCAGAGCCTGTGAAGCACCTACTGAAAGGCAGATCATAGAAGCAACGATCATAGCTGCAGAAATGCCGAGGAAAGCCTTGCTCGAAATCTTGGCAAGAATACCAGAACCGGTGAAGCAGCCAATGGTACGGAAGATGAAATAGAGAGAGGTGGCAAATGCAGCCTCGTCAAGAGACCAGCCAAGACGCTCAATCAGGATCTTTGGAGCATAGGTGTTAGTACCTACGTCAATACCTACGTGGCACATAATGCCGAGGAAGCAGAGCAGGATGTATGGCTTGCCAAGCAGCGCAAAGCACTGTCCAATGGTAGAAGCCTTCTTGTTGGTATCAATTTCCTCCTTGATAGAGGTCACGCCAAGGGCAACAATGGCCAGAATGCCGATGATGGCATAGATTGGGAAGAGGACACGCCAGTCAAGACCAAAGGATGGAATGGCTGCGGTAGCACCCCACATGGCAATGTATGGAGCCAGGAACGAAGCGATAGCCTTAACGAACTGACCGAAAGTAAGGGTAGATGCCAAGCTGTCACCACCTACGATGGTTGCTACCAAAGGATTGAGCGAAGTCTGCATCAGCGCATTACCAATACCCAACAGAGAGAATGCAGTAAGCATCAGGGCATAGCTATTGCCAAAAAGCGGGAGCAGCAGAGAAACTACGGTAACGAGGATAGAGAGAAGCACGGTCTTCTTACGTCCGATTTTGTTCATCAGCATTCCTGTAGGAACAGAGAAGATCAGGAACCAGAAGAATACCAGCGAAGGCATGATACCTGCCTGACCATCTGTCAGACCGAGATCCTTCTGCACATAGTTGGAGGCGATGCCTACCAAATCTACGAAGCCCATTGAGAAGAAGCAGAGCATGACGGGCAGCAGCACTGCTATACTTGTCTTTTTCATATTATTAAAAAAAGTGGTTAAAGGAAGAACTGCTTACAGGGCAATATTGCTGACCTTAACATTGGTGATACCCTCGCCAGAGATCTTGTTGTATGGCTTCTTTGGGAATACCAGGTTAGTCATAGTTGCCTTACCGCCATCTACGAACATCTCAACAGAGCAGATATCCAGCCAGAGCTGTAGATGATAGGTATTCTGCTTGCCGCAAAGCTGTTCAACAGGAGTCCAGGTGCCGCAGTTTGAACCCAGCTGTGGTTTTGGGCTCCAGGTCTCTGATACGAAGTCCTGTGTAGGAATGATGCCAGACTTCTGACGATCCATCAGTACTCGGCCGGCATTAACACTGAAGAATACCTCCTCACCCTCATCATTAGCAAGAGTGAAAGTTGAGCCGTTCTTCACGTCCAGCTCTACCATGATCTGTGCATTCTCATTACCGAAGTTTACGGTGTTAGCCTCCACAGCAATGCTTGCTGGCTTCAGGATGCTGTTCAGTTCCTCTACTGGTTTCTGGCCTACATAGATTTCCTTCGAACCCTTCACGCTGTAAGCAAAGAGCTCACGTGGCATACCCATCTGTGAACGGTACTGGCGGGTTGGCAGATCGTTGGCATACTGCCAGTTGCTCATCCAGCAGATAGCAATGATGCGACCCTTTGGCTCATTGGCAAAAGTAACGGCTGCATAATGATCCTTACCCCAGTCAAGCCACTTGACAGTCTCCTTTGGAGAGTCACATACGAACTTCTCACCGTCAAAGTCACCCACGAAATACTGTGAAGCCGAACCGCCGAACCAGCAGCCAGGGTTAACATTGACAATCATCACCCACTTCTGCTTCTTTGGATCACCATCTACGTTGAGTGGGAAGAAGTCTGGACACTCAAACTGACGTGGCTGTACGCCATAGCCGTCACCGAATGCTGAAACATAATCCCAGTCGCGGAGATTCTTTGAAGCATAGAACTGCATCTCATTATCAGCCGAAACAATCATGTACCACTGCTGCTTTGGCTCATACCAGAAGAGCTTTGGATCACGGAAGTCACGGCGACCATCAGAATGAAGGACTGGAGCACCATACTTACGATAGGTACGACCGCCATCCATTGAAACAGCATAAGACTGCTGCTCCTGGAGCTCGCGTGGCATACGCCAGTTGTCACTTGTATAATAAGAAGCGATGAAATCACCCTCACCACCATTACCAGGAACGAGTGTCTCTGCCTGGAATGGATCATCTGTACCAGCATTCTCTGGAATACGGGCCACAATGCTTGAACCAGAGAAGATCTGACCATAATTATCGCGGATAATAGCAGGATCAAGCTGCTTCCAGTGAATCATATCAGGACTAACTACATGGCCCCAGTGCATATTGCCCCACTTTGAGCCATAAGGATTGTACTGGAAGAAGAGATGATACTCACCGTTCAGATAGGTCATACCATTAGGATCGTTCATCCAGCCATAGTCAGGAGTCATGTGGTAAGCAGGACGATAATACTCATGGTTGGTAGTATCGAACTCGTTGCTGAGCTGCAGAAGTTTCCAGGTAGCAGCATCTGAAGCCAGGCCCTTGATATCCACACGTGCCTCTGCACCTTCAGGAAGAATCATTGGAACATAATAGTCAACAGAGTCAACAGCCAGACGGATATCCATCCAGGTATCTGTTGCTTCGTCACCTGTATTGATGCGTACAGGCACCTCACCCTTCTCCTCCTGAATAGGCAAGAGCAGATAGTGGGTTGGATTGATGATATTCACTACGGTCATTGTATCGCCCTGCTGTGTGAGCGAGAATTGAGGACCGGTTGGCTTCTGGGTACAAGCAGTCATGAGTAATGCCGACCCCATCAGCATGAAAGTAAGTTTTTCGTTTTGCATTGTGTTGTATTGTTTTTGATTGAGTATTTTCAACGTGTATCAGAGCATTTCTGCCTTTGGGGCTTTTTCCGAAATGCGCTGCAAAGGTAATGAATAAGTAAAACACATGATACAAATTATCGTTCATGTGATGTAACATTTGTTTCATCTATCCATATTTTGAATCAAAAACACGATTTTTAGCATTATTCCAGTTGTATCACCTCCACTTTGCCCATTATCTAACAGTTTTGGTATTGTTTATTTGCAAAGCTGGCATTTTTTGAGTATTTTTGCACCGTCAACCCTAAAGCAACGAAAAAAGATGAAAGAGATACTGGAATTCTTGCGTGATCTGGATCAGAATAACAATAAAGAATGGTTCTGTGAGAACAAGCAGCGCTACCAGGCTGCCCAAGAGAAGTGGAACCGTTTTTGTGAAGAACTGATTCGAGAAGTCGGCTCCTATGATGAGTCCATTGCACGCCTCTCGCTGCGTGACTGCACTTACCGCATCTACCGCGACACAAGGTTTTCGTCGGACAAGACTCCCTACAAGACCCACTTCGGAGTCTTTCTGGCTCCCGGCGGCAAGAAGTCTATGCACGCTGGCTACTATTTCCATGTCGGTACCGGAATGGGCGACAACTATCCGCACGCTCACATGCTGGCAGCCGGTAATTACTGCTATGATCCGAAAAGTGTGAAGATACTGCGTGAAGACATCTTCTATGGCTGGGACAGTTTCCATCAGGAGGTGCTTAACGCTGCCGATTCCTCTTTTTCCGTTGATATGGAGGGGGCGCTTAAGAAAGTGCCTCGTGAATTCCCTGCCGACGCTCCTTGTGCCGACTGGCTCCGCCTTAAGAGCTTCTGCCTGATGTCCAACATCAATGATGATTTTATCACACAGCCACAGCTTGCCCAAAGGGTGGCAGCTCTCTTCCGCACCACGAAACCTTTCATTGACTACGTTAATCGTGCGGTAGATTATGCAAAAGATAACGATTGACGCCGGGTTCTCCTGTCCCAACCGCGATGGCAGTAAGGGACGAAACGGCTGCACCTTCTGCAATCCGCTGGCTTTCTCGCCCAGTTACTGCCGTGAAGTCAAAGGAATCCGGGCGCAGATAGAAGCTGGTAAGGCTTTCTTTGCCCGAAAACATCGGGGAGAAGTGGATTACCTCGCCTATTTCCAGTCCTATTCCTGCACGTATGCCCCTCTTGACATTTTGAGGCAAAGGTATCTGGAGGCACTTTCCGTAGAGGGTGTGAAGGGAATTATAATCGGAACGCGCCCTGACTGTATTAGCGCCGCCATCCTTGATCTGCTCTGCGAAATCAGGCAGACGCATTATGTAATGGTAGAGTACGGAGTGGAATCCTGCTATGACACGACTTTGCAGCGCATCAACAGAGGACACAACTTTGCCTGCAGCCAGCAAGCCATCCTCGCCACTGCCGAACGCGGCATCCCCGTAGGCGTACATTTAATAATAGGATTACCAGGAGAGTCACAAGACGAAATCCTGCAGCAGGCAGATATTCTCTCTTCCCTTCCCATCAGTCATCTCAAGCTGCATCAGCTACAGATCATTAAAGGCACAAAAATGGCTGAGGAGTGGCAAGAGCATCCAGATGCCTTTGCACACTTCTCAGCCGAAGAGTATGCCGAACTTGTGGCAGCGTTTGTCCGCCGCCTGCGTCCCTCTATTGTTCTTGACCGCTTTGCTTCCGCTTCGCCCACACATCTGCTCCTGTCCCCACGATGGGGACTGAAACCGCAGGAGGTTCAGCGGATGATTGAAGAGCGGCTGAAGCAGCCAGCAATTGACATTCAGTCAGCAGAGCGAGATGGAAGATCAGTTAAAGAAAACTGACTTAACCTTCTCCACGTAATCAAGCTTTTCCCAGGTGAAGAGCTCCACTTCAAGGCTCTTCTCCTCACCAACACGATTCTTGAACGTCTTTACGACCGTCTCACAAGGACGGCCGAAATGTCCGTATGCCGCTGTCTCCGTATAGATAGGATTACGGAGCTTAAGGCGCTGCTCAATGGCGCGTGGTGTCATATCAAACAGTTGCTTTACCTTGGCTGAGATCTCTGCATCGGTAAGCTGTACCTTTGCCGAGCCATAAGTATTGACAAAAAGACTGACAGGTTGTGCCACGCCAATAGCATAAGCTACCTGGACCAATGCCTTGTCACAAACGCCAGCTGCCACAAGGTTATTGGCGATGTGGCGGGCTGCATAGGCTGCCGAACGGTCCACCTTGGATGGATCCTTACCCGAGAAAGCACCTCCGCCATGAGCACCATGTCCGCCATAGGTATCAACGATGATCTTGCGGCCAGTAAGTCCCGTATCGCCATGTGGACCGCCAATCACGAACTTGCCCGTAGGATTAACGTGCAGAATGAACTTATCATCGAAGAGCGAAGCCTCAAAGTCATTCAGACGCTTGATAAGACGTGGGATAAGCACATCCTTCACATCCTGCTTAATCTTTGCCACCATTGCCTCATCAGCCTCTTCCTGGCTCATTGCCGCAGAAGGCTGGATGAAATCGTCATGCTGGGTTGAGATGACGATGGTATTGACACGAACTGGCTGATTGGTGTCGCCATCATACTCTACCGTCACCTGGCTCTTGGCATCCGGACGGAGATAAGGCATCACAATCTCTGCTTCAGCCACACCCTGACGGCGAGCCTCGTCGGCCTCACGGCGAATCTTTGCCAACTCGATGAGCAGCAGATGGCTGAGCTCAAGGGTCAATGGCATGCGGTTGTGGGTCTCATTGGTAGCATAACCGAACATCATTCCCTGATCGCCTGCGCCCTGTTCTTCTGGGACGGTACGCTCCACACCGCGATTGATGTCAGCACTCTGGGCATGCAGAGCCGAGAAAATGCCGCAGCTGTCTCCATCAAACTTATACTCGGCCTTTGTATAGCCGATCTTATTGATGATAGCGCGGACAGATTCAAGCAGATCAACGTCTGCCTTACTCTTGACCTCTCCTGCCAGCACCACCTGTCCTGTGGTTACAAGCGTCTCACATGCCACTTTGCTCTGTGGATCCCATGCGAGATACTGGTCAAGCACTGTGTCGCTGATCTGGTCAGCAACTTTGTCTGGGTGTCCCTCTGACACCGATTCAGATGTAAATAAGTAGTTCAACTTTTTAGATGGTTGTTTAATCATCAGCAACTTTTTAGATGGTTGCCAATCATTGGTTAATAAAAAATATAAAGTATCCGCTTACTTGACCACTACGCGCTGGCCGTTCATCAGATAAATTCCTGTAGGAAGACCCTCTGCAGACTGTGCATTGCTGCGCACAAGATGTCCGTGGAGGTTGTAGATATCCATGCCCTTGACTGGAGCATCATTCTGTACGCTCTCAATGCCCGAAGTTGCCTCTGTGACTACCAAGAAGCCATCCACGAAGTCAACATCCTTATTCAGGACGGTACCACGTGAGATGTAGATTGGATAACGACCTACTGGGCTGTTCTCATCTGCTTCACAGTAAAGCTCTGGCTCACCTTCCACTGGAGCGCCTATCATATTGTATCGAAGCTCAGGATTTGGCTGTCCCTCCTCGCGCACCATGTTACGAACAGTGAATGCGGTGCCAAATTCAGCAATATTGCCCTTTGTTACAGCAAATCCCTTCCACTGTGCAGCACGCTCATACATTTCACGGGTTGCAGCAGGCACATAGAGGTGGCAGTTGTCCTGTCGTACGCCATTGAATACCTTGCTGCCGAGTTTTGGAACCTCTCTATCATAAACACGAAGCTCATACAGACGAGAACAGCCATCAAAAGCCTTTGAACCGATGCGCTTGATGCCGCGAGGGAGCACAATCTTTGACAACTTGTTACACCCGGCAAAGGCATTGTCCATAATCTCTTCCTCTTCCACCTGTACTGAGCGAAGATCCAATGTACGGAGATGTCCATTGATGCTGAGGTCACGGATAGCTTCAATATCTGCAGCATTGATCCTACCCTCCACCTTCAGACGGGTGCTCTCGGCTATCATCTCTTCGTCAATGAACTGTGACAGCGTACCTGGCTCACTGATTACCAAAGTATCACGACGCACAGTCACAGTTCCGTCACCCTGCACACCGATGACAGCCTCCTGACCGGCAGAGAATGTATAAGAACCAGGATTTAGCAGCGCAATGTCAAAGTATCCGTCACTACTTCCATCCCAGCCCCAGTTGATATGCACAAAGCCTCTTGCATCATAACCATCGAGCACGAAACAGTGGCCAGCCCACAGCGACATGTCATCACCGGCGTAGATGATCGGACGATTCTCATTCAGCTCCGTATAGACCATCTCCATCCACTGATCCTCGCTGTAATCCATGCGCTCATGCAACGTAGCATCAGCAAAACCGAAGTTTCTTCTCAAGCCATCTACACAGTTGGTCATATAAGTTCCCGAACCGTCAGTAGCATATTTCATATCTGCAGCAACGCCACAGCTAAGCATCAACTGAGCCACAGCATCAGCCTGTTCGTCTGAATACTGTCCGTAATGGTATTCATCAAGCATATTTGCCCAGTCATATTCACAATCATCGTAGTTTACAGTTACAGTCAGGTAAGAACCATCAGCCTGCTTGACCGAAACGGAATGCGTTCCCTGACCTACAGCCGGAGCCTGATGGAAATAGAGTACCTGTGCCATTCCGGTAGCAACGCAACCAGTCACACAGCGACCGTTACCGCCCTCATAACCCCAGCCGGTAGAACTTGTTGTTCCATCCGGACACCAATTCCAGTAAGGAGCTTCCTGACCCCAGCGTGCCTGTACCAGTGCATCCATTGACTCCTCGTAGAGCGAAGGATCTGGTGCGACTGTTGTATATGGGACGCCACGACGAACGCGGTCACGGCAGGCGGCCTCGATATTTTCTTTCCACCACAGGAAATTCGGATTCTGACCAGCAGCAAATTTTGAATCACTGTATCCCAACACAGCAGGAAGCAGGTCATCATTAGCTACAATGACAAATCCTCCGTCCTGATAGCCCATTACGGAAGTAGCAGAATCTTTTTCAAAGGTCATCAACTGCTTGTCAATAGCTGGCGCATGTCCCTGCCCCATCTGCTTGGTCAAAATGCTGCGGGCTGCATCCTGCAGCTCGCTCTCGGTGCGTTGGCGGCCTTGTGCAGCTACGGCTGTCAGGCAGAGTGCCAATGCCAGTGTGTTTCGATAAGAAAACTTCATTTTATTGATGTAGTGTATTAATAAGTTGCGTTATAGGGTCGGCAAATATAAAATAAATAATGTCAAGATGGTAAAAAAAGTGCTGCTTCCGGTTCCTTTTGTCATATAACACTTATTTTTATACACATATTGACACCTCAACTTTACATTAGTAACAGCAGGTCACCACCAAGCCGCCTTCGGACAATAAGAATCTCTCGGTGCAGTGCAATTACATAGGTGATCACTTCAATACGGAGGAGAAGGCTCTCTTCAAGTCTGACTCTACGAATCCGGAACAAGGATAGGAATCAATTCCTCTCACCCCTAACTCCTAACTCATCACTCCTAACTCAGAATACTCCCAGTCCGCTCAAGAAGATAAGCAGGATGCAGAATGGTGCGAAATAGCGAACCACAAAAAGGAAGAGTGGGACAAACCAGCCCGAACCCGTCCCGAAATTAGTCAGTGTATCACGCAGCACCTTCTGATCCATCCTCCAGCCCACGAAGAGAGACATCAGCAGGCCTCCCAGCGGCATGAGGAAGTTAGCCGTGCCTTTGTCAAAGAGATCAAAGAGCGAGAGATCTCCAATGCTCAACCACGGATACCAGTCAGGATTCATGGAGAGGCAGCAACCGGTGCCCAGCACCCACGCCAGCAGCGTAATGATCAAGACCGCTTTTCTGCGGCTCATTTTAAGCTGCTCCTGCAGGATGGCAATAGGACATTCGAGCATAGAGATGCTTGAAGTCAGCGCTGCCACTGCCAGCAGCAGAAAGAAGGCGATGCTCCAGCATTGTCCTCCAGGCATTCGCAGGAAAACGTCCGGCAGAGTGATAAATGCAAGTCCTGGACCCGCATCCGGCTCTATGCCGAAAGCAAAACAAGCTGGAAAGATGATAATTCCTGCCAATATTGCAATAGCAGTATCAAGCAGACAGATGGTCAATGAGGTCTTTCCCATCTTGGTGGAGTTAGGCAGGTAGCTGCCATACACCAGCAAGGTACTCACGCCCATTGAGATACTGAAGAATGACTGACCCATAGCAGAGAGTACCACCTTACCCGATATCTTGGAGAAGTCCGGATGAAAAAGGAAGCGAAGTCCGCTGGCAGCGCCGTCAAGCGAAAGCGAATTGGCGCACAATACCACCAGAAGGATACCCAGCAACGGCATCAGGATATTTGAAGCGCGCTCAATGCCTTTCTGCACGCCACCCAGCAGAATCAGCGCATTAGTCAGCAGGAAGATCGTCATCCAGACGAGCGGAAGCCATGGTCCCTGCATAAATGTTCCGAATTGTTGTTCAGCCAGCGTTCCTGCCACTGAACTGCAGGTATAATGCAAAGTCCATCCAGCCACTACTGAATAGAAACTGACTATCAGCGTGACAGCAATCATTCCCAACAGTCCGGTCAGCCACCAGTGCGAACCAGGAGCCAGTCGCTTGAATGCTCCGATGCCATTGCTGTGCGAAGCTCTGCCTATGGTCAGTTCGGCAAGCATCAGCGGTGTTCCAATGAATAATACACACAGGATGTAGATGATGAGAAAAGCTGCGCCACCGTTCTGTCCCGTCTCATAAGGGAAGCGCCAAATATTACCCAAGCCTACTGCAGAGCCTACTGCAGCGAGAATTCCACCCAACCGGGTGACAAAAAGTGCACGTTCGTTACTCACTTGATTTAGAAGATTTCTTTTTCTTAATACTACGGCAAAGGTAGTGCTTTTTTTGTATTCACACAAAAAACCGCCCTTTTTTCTTGTCTTTGACACGGAAAATATTATTTTTTCAGCACAAAATGAATAGGATTGGTAAATAATACATATATTTGCGGCATCAACCTGTTGCCTCTTTTACCATTATGCAAGACGAACAGCATCCTTTCTACCGATTCCATTTCTGCCCGCTGTGCGGAAGCTCCGCATTTGTGGAACATGGTCCTAATGCACGCCATTGTGACGACTGCGGTTTTACCTATTATACCAATCCACGCGGAGCTACAGTGGCAGTGATTGTCAATGAATACGGCGAACTGCTTGTAGGTTGCCGTGCCAAAGAGCCAGCACGCGGCACACTGGATCTGGTGGGAGGATTCCTGGATCTGGATGAAACCGTGGAGGAGGGCCTCTGCCGCGAAATCTTCGAAGAGTCAGGACTTACCGTTGATCCCCTTCAGGTGAAATACCTTTTCTCCCAGCCTAACCGTTACCCCTATTCAGGCATTGTATGCCGTACCATCGACCTTTTCTTTGAAGTGCAAGTAGCTGGACGTCCTGCAGTCAAGGGCATGGATGACATCTCTGGGCTACGGTGGATTCCTATCTCACAGGTCGATACCTCTCTCTTCGGGCTTGCTTCTGTGCGAAAAGGTCTTCAGGCATACCTTGATAATTTGATCGATACCTATAGATTCCATAAGCCAAAAGTACCTTTATAACATATTATAACCTCCAACAAAAGAAATCAAAACAAATCAAGGCCTTTGACTACAAAATTGATTTCCTTTGATTTTCTTTGTTGGAAAATAATAAGATTACTTTTGGGATGCGATAAGTATAACAAATAAAATAACATCTCCCATGATTGACCCAATCTATTCTCCTGCAGCATCCCGCTATGACGGAACGATGCAATACCGTCGCTCTGGCAGGTCAGGCATTAAAATGTCAGCACTTTCACTCGGCTTCTGGCATAATTTCGGATCTATTTCGAACTTTGCCAATTGCAAAGCCATGATGCATTGCGCCTTTGATAATGGTATCACCTGTTATGATCTTGCCAATAATTACGGACCTACCTACGGCACGGCAGAGGAGACTTTCGGACAGCTGATGGACCTCTCTTTCCGTCCCTTCCGTGATGAAATGTTCATCACTACCAAGGCTGGTTATGATATGTGGCCAGGCCCTTATGGCAATTGGGGATCACGCAAATATCTGATCTCTTCACTCGACCAGAGTCTCAAGCGCATGCGCCTTGACTATGTAGATCTCTTCTACAGCCACCGCTTTGATCCTGAGACGCCGATGGAGGAAACCCTCCAGGCGTTGGTGGATATTGTACGGCAGGGCAAAGCGCTCTACATCGGCATCAGCAACTGGCCGCTCGAAGCTGCAGAATATGCTTATCAGTATCTGCGCGAACGTGACGTGCCTTGCCTCTGCTATCAGGGCAAATACAACATCATGCACCAGAATCCGGACAAGGAGGGCATTCTTACTTCAGCTGATGACGCAGGCGTGGGATTTGTGGCCTTCAGCCCTCTGCAGCAGGGATTGCTGACTGACCGTTACCTCAAGGGCATTCCGGCGGACAGCCGCATGGCGCGCCGTGAGGCGTTGACCCCAGAGGCGTTGACGCCAAAGACGTTGCAGCAGATTCGTGACCTGAACGAGCTTGCCAACGAGCGTGGAGAGTCATTGGCTGACATGGCGCTTGCCTGGGTGCTCCGCCGTCCTGAAGTGACCTCGGTAATCATTGGTGCCAGCTCCGTGCAGCAGCTCCAGAACAATCTGCACTGCCTTGAGTCCGAGCCTTTCACTGACGAGCAGCTTGATGCCATAGAGGACATCATCCACTTCTGCAAATGATACACATTTCCTATCACCCTCGCTACATTCCATTGTATCGGGGGTGTCTTTTTTTTGACTCCTGACTCTCGCTTTTTTATATGTGCTAAAACGCGGATTATAGGGCAAATAATCATTAATAAGGGGCAAATAATCCTCTTTTTTGTATTAAATTAGATACAAAAACTATTAAAAATGTGCGCTTCGACATAAAAGTATAGGAAAAAAGCATAATTGCATCTTATCAATTGAAAAAAAATTAGTATATTTGCGCCCGAAAAGCAACTAAAAACACATTGACAATAATAAATACACAATAAAATAAATGAAAACAAAAGAATTCGGACACTTTGACGACTGCGCGCGCGAGTTTGTCATAACTGACCCTGCCACCCCTTTCCCTTGGATCAACTATCTGGGCAATGAGGATTTCTTTGGTCTTATCAGCAACACTGCCGGCGGTTATAACTTCTACAAGGATGCCAAGTTCCGCCGCATCACCCGCTATCGCTACAATGGTGTGCCTATGGATAATGGCGGACGCTATTTCTACATCAACGATAACGGCAATGTATGGAATCCGGGCTGGAAACCATGCAAGACTCCCCTTGACTCTTACGAGTGCCGCCATGGCATGAACTATACCCGCATCACCGGCTCAAAGAATGGCGTGAAGGCCTCTGTGCTCTTCTTCGTCCCGCTGAAGACGTGGGCAGAGGTGCAGAAGGTAACGCTGACCAATGAGACCAGCGAGGTGAAGACCATCAAGCTCTTCTCTCTGGCTGAATGGTGCCTCTGGAATGCGGCTACTGACATGGAGAACTTCCAGCGCAACTGGAGCACAGGTGAAGTGGAGATTGACGGATCAGTAATCTATCACAAGACAGAGTACAAGGAGCGTCGTAATCACTATGCCTATTATGCCGTGTCAAATGCCAAGATCGATGGCTATGACACTGACCGCGAAAGCTTCATCGGCCTTTATAATGAATTTGCCGACCCACAGTGCGTCATGGCTGGCAAACCATCCAACTCTCTGGCTCACGGCTGGTCTCCTATTGCCTCTCACTATATCGAGGTAACGCTCAACCCTGGCGAGAGCAAGGATTACATCTTCGTGCTCGGCTATGTAGAGAACGAGCAGGAAGAGAAATTCTGCAAGGAGGATCTGGCACGCAAGCAGTCCGGCGAACTCATCACCTCGCAGGCTAGCGACGTGACCTTTGTCAACAAGGCTAAGGCCAAGGCTACCATTGAGAAGTTCTCGACCGTAGAGGCTGTAGATGCCGCCTTTGCCGAACTTGCCAAGATGTGGGATGAGCTCCTCGACAAGTATGTAGTGAAGAGCTCGGATGATCGCCTCAACCGCATGGTCAACATCTGGAGCCAGTATCAGTGCATGATCACCTTCAACTTCTCTCGTTCAGCTTCATTCTTCGAGAGCGGTGTAGGCCGTGGCATGGGCTTCCGTGACTCAAATCAGGATCTCGTTGGCTTTGTTCACCAGGTGCCAAGCCGTGCTCGTGAGCGTATCATTGACATCGCCTCTACCCAGTTCCCTGACGGTGGCTGCTACCACCAGTACCAGCCTCTCACCAAGCATGGCAACAATGACATCGGTGGCGGCTTCAATGACGACCCATGCTGGCTTATCTTCGGAACCGTGGCTTATATTAAGGAAACAGGCGACTTCTCAATCCTGAATGAGCCTGTACCTTTTGATAATAAGCCTGGCACAGAGGTTTCGCTCTTTGAGCACCTCAAGATCTCATTCAATCACGTCGTGGAGAACCTCGGTCCTCACATGCTGCCACTCATTGGCCGTGCCGACTGGAATGACTGTCTGAACCTCAACTGCTTCTCATGGGATCCAAACGAGAGCTTCCAGACTACCGAGAATAATTCGGTAGGTTCAAAGGCTGAATCACTGATGATAGCCGGCCTCTTTGTCGTAACCGGCAAGGACTATGTAGAGCTCTGCAATGAGATTGCCAAGAACGGCAACTGCGGCAAGATGCCAGCCGGTGCCTGCGAGGCATTTGCTGCTGAAGCTGCCCGTGCACAGAAGTGCATTGACGCTATGGTTGAAGCAGTCAAGAAACATGGATGGGATGGCGAATGGTATCTCCGCGCATACGACTTCTATGGCAATAAGATCGGCTCGAACGAGTGTGAGGAGGGTAAGATCTTCATTGAGAGCCAGGGCTTCTGTACCATGGCAGGTATCGGACTTGAAGAGGGTATGGTAGATAAGGCTATCGACTCTTGCAAGAAGTACCTTGACTGCGAGCATGGCATGGTGCACAACAATCCTGCATACACCACCTATCACGTTGAGATGGGCGAGATCTCATCTTATCCTGCAGGTTATAAGGAGAACGCAGGTATCTTCTGCCACAACAATCCTTGGGTTATCATCGGCGAGACTGTGGCAGGCCGTGGCAACGATGCCTGGGAGCTCTTCCGCAAGATCAGCCCAATGTGGATCAAGGATCAGGCGCTGCATAAGGTGGAACCATACGTAAACTGCCAGATGGTAGCCGGCAAGGATGCAGCCAAGCCTGGCGAAGGCAAGAACTCTTGGCTCACCGGTACCGCTGCATGGATGTGGTACACTGTCAGCCAGTTCCTCCTCGGTGTAAAGCCTACCTATGATGGTATCATGGTTGATCCATGTCTGCCTGCTGATATCAAGGAGTACAACGTGAAGCGTGTGCTTCGCGGCGTAGAATATGATATCACCGTCAAGAACCCTAACGGAGCTCAGAAGGGTGTCAAGAGCATGACCGTGGATGGAGTTGCCGTAGAGGGTAACATCGTAAAGGCTACTCCTGGCAAGCACGTAGTGGAGGTAATCATGTAATAGGATTAAATCCACGCCCCAGACACATAATCCCCACACATCGTACAATGTGTGGGGAACAAGCAAAAAAGAATCCCACACCACGTTCATTGTGTGGGTGCCAATCATACAAAAGTCCCACACCTTGTACATGGTGTGGGGATCAAGCAAGCCAAACACCCACACCGCGTACATGGTGTGGGCGACAAACAAGAAAAATGCCCACACCACGTACACGGTGTGGAAGTCAGACAAAGCATTACCCCACACCGCGTACGTGGTGTGGGAATATATCAAAAGAAACACATTATTTAATATAAAGAATGAAATCTTTACGCCAGACCACTGCATACTACAGCCTAGCGGCACTGTCATTAGTCGCTTTGGCTACCGCCTGCACCAAGGAGGCTACTCCCCTCCCCGAGGGTCAGCCAATTCAGGTGAATCAGGTTGGTTACTATCCAAATGCGGAGAAGGTAGCCGTCATTGAGAGTGAAGGAATCAACAAAAGCTATAAGCTCACGGATGCCAACGGCAAGACCGTATGGGAGGGCGAAGCTACACGCCAGTCAACCAGCCCATGGTCAGCCAAGGTTCGTGACATTGTTGACTTCAGCACTGTCACCACACCTGGCACTTACACCCTACATGCAGGTCTTTACACACAGCAGGTTGTCATTGCAGAGCATGCCGTGGCTGAAGTTGCCAAGGCTGGCATGAAGGCTTTCTATCTGCAGCGTACCGGAATGCCTATTGAGGAGCAGTATGCTGGCGTTTATGCTCGTCCGGCAGCTCATCCTGACAACGAGGTAATGGTTCATCCAAGTGCTGCCTCAAAGAAGCGTCCTGCTGGCACCGTTATCTCTTCGCCTTATGGCTGGTATGATGCAGGTGACTTCAACAAGTATATCGTCAACTCTGGTTTCACCATCGGTATGATGCTTGATGCCTATGCACAGGCACCGGAGTACTTCAATGCCATGGAGCTCAACATCCCTGAAAGCCAGAATCTCACAGCTGACTTCCTGGACGAGATCATGTACAACCTGAAGTGGATGATCACCATGCAGGATCCTGCTGACGGTGGCGTATATCACAAGCTCACCAACCCAAGCTTTGAGGCATTCATCATGCCGGTTGAGGCAAAGAAGCCTCGCTATGTAGTGCAGAAGGGAACTTGCGCCACTCTTGACTTTGCAGCAACACTGGCACAGTCGGCCCGCATCTTTATGGACATGCCAGACTACGCCGACTGGACTCCAAAGGCTATTGCTGCTGCCGAGAAAGCTTATGACTGGGCAAAGAAGAATCCTAATGTGATGTACGAACAGGATAAAATCAACGAAAAGTTCGAGCCAAAAATCAGCACCGGAACGTATGGCGACGGCAGTGCACTCGACGAATTCTTCTGGGCGGCTACAGAGCTCTATCTGACCACGGGCAAGAAGGCATATCTGGCTGATGCCAAGAAATATGCTCCTAAGGACTTTATCCTTCCTGTATGGGGAGACCTGAGTGCACTTGGCACCTTTGAATGGATCAATGCCGAGAATACTGAAATGACAGAGCTGCTCAAGCCAGGTCTGCTGGCATACGCCGATGCACAGCTGGCGCAGACTGCGACCTCAAGCTTCCACGCACCATTCGGCAACGTACCTACTGACTTCCACTGGGCAAGTATCCCAGAGGGTTGCGCTGGTATGGGTGTCTGCCTGATGTATGCCTACAAGCTCACAGGTGAAGAGAAGTATCTCAAGGGTGCCCTCCAGAATGTAGATTACATGTTGGGACGCAACGCTACGGGTTACTGCTTCGTGACCGGATTCGGATCGAAACCTGTCATGCATCCTCATCAGCGTATCTCTTCATGTGACGGCATTGAGGATCCGCTGCCTGGCTTCATCTCTGGCGGTCCTAACCCTGGCAAGCAGGATTTGGCTACCGTTCAGGCAGAATATCCATCAGACTATCCGGACGAGTGCTATCTTGATAACCAGAACAGCTACGCCAGCAATGAGATTGCCATCAACTGGAATGCCTATCTCGTAGCTCTGGCTGGATGGGTAGATGCTGCCATGTCTAAATAATGGCTCTGCTGCTTAAGAAACACATGATAAAAATGAAAAGATTTTTTTGCCTATTCACTATCACGTTCATGTCCCTGATGGGACTGGTAGCCTGCTCGTCAGACGATGATGAGATCCAGGAGGTTATGCTGAAAGTCAACCCTACCTCCATCAATGTCAGTGATGAGGCACAAGATGCCACACTGGAAATCCAATCATCAGGCTCCATCTCCGTTACCCTCAGTGACCGCTCTTGGTGCAGCTACGAAATCACCGGATTTGCAGCATTGGACTTGACGACCACCGTTTATTCTTTCCACATTGCAGAGAATCCAAATAAGGAGGCACGTTCCACCGTCTTTACCGTGGTATGCAATGATAAGACACAGCAGGTGACCATCACCCAAACTGCATCGAGCAGACCTGATCCGCAACCAGAGATTCCTGCAGATGGTTCTGTTGCATTTGCTAACAGCATGGGACTTGGCTGGAACCTGGGCAACCAGATGGATGCGTGGAGCAACGAAGAGTCCAACGAAACCTGCTGGGGTAATAAGAAATGTACCCAGGCAACGATGGATGCGGTGAAAGCTGCCGGTATTACTACCGTGCGTATCCCCGTTACATGGCTGGGCAAGTATGGCGATGCTCCTGAATACACTATTAATGCTGCCTGGATGGACCGTGTGGCTGAAATCGTGGGTTATGCCAAGAAAGCCGGACTGAAGGCAATCATCAATATACACCACGATGGTGCCGACTCAAACCACTGGCTTGACATCAAGGAGGCTGCCAAGAGCGAAGAGAAGAATGCAGCTATCTGTGAGCAGATAACTGCTATGTGGACCCAGATAGCCGACCGATTCAAGGACGAAGGAGAGTACCTAATCTTTGAGGCATTCAATGAGATCCATGATGGCGGCTGGGGATGGGGTGACAACCGCAAAGACGGAGGAAAACAATATGCGGCCCTTGACAGCTGGAATCAGGCTTTCGTTGATGCCGTACGTGCCACTGGCAGCAAGAATGCAACCCGCTATCTTGGCATCCCTGCTTATTGTACCAATATCAACATTGCCTGCTATGGCGATCCTTGGAACACCTCTGGTGTCGGCACACGCATGAACCTGCCTGCTGATCCGGCAGAAGACCGACTGATGGTTTCGGTGCACAACTATGATCCGTCAGACTACACCCTGACTGCTAAGTATAGTGAGTGGGGTCATACCAGCAAGACATCTGCCACCAAAGACAAGGAGAGCGAGATCAATGATGGCTTTAAGAAGATGAAGGACAATTTCACCTCAAAGGGCATAGGTATTTACGTGGGTGAATTCGGCTGCGTGAACCGTGCAAGTGAGCGCGAGCGGGCTTTCCAGAAATATTATCTTGAATACTTCTGTAAGGTGGCTCATGATGCTGGCATCCCATGCGTCCTCTGGGACAATGGCAGTACCAAGACCGGCAACGAGTGCCACGGCTACTTTGACCATTCAACCGGTAAGTATATCGGTTATGCCGAAGAGGTCATTGAAGTGATGGTCAAAGCTTGGACTTGCGAAGATGCCGACTATACGCTCCAGTCTGTCTATGACAATGCTCCAATCTGAACCATAGATGGCAAGTGGGTAAGCAGTTACTCACTTGCCAGACTGAAATGAAACGAAATATCTCTCATTCTTAAGATTCTGCCCAGAAAAAACAGATATTTTTTTGTTTCTCTCTTGAAGTCACAATCATTTTTTCTCTTTTTTTGAAGAGTGGCAAAAAGAAACAACTATATCTCTCAAGACTCTGTTAATGGCGAGATTCTTCGTTCCTCTCATTATAAGTAATAAAAAACTCTCAACAATCATTATTAATTATTATTAAACAAACACAAACGCCATGACAAAGTCATTTGACATGCGAGCAATGCTGTTGACTCTCTTTATGATGTTGACTGCTTCAGTATTTGCTCAGGTGACCGTGACAGGTGTTGTGACTGAAGAAAGTACAGGTGATCCAATCATTGGTGGTACTGTACGAGAGAAGGGTACCCAAAACGGTACCGTGACCGACATTGACGGTAACTTCTCGATCAGAGTCGCAAACGCTAATGCCACATTGATTTTCTCTTACGTCGGTTTGGAGACCAAAGAGGTCAAACTGGACGGACGGAAGAAAGTGAACGTTTCGCTCAACAGCGATGATGAGCTTCTCGAAGAAGTCGTCGTTGTGGGTTATGGTACACAGAAGAAGGTAACCATGACCGGTGCAGTTTCCAACGTTGGTTCAAAGGAGCTCCTCAAGAGCCCTGTTGCCAACCTCGGTAACGCCCTGCAGGGTAAGCTTCCTGGTGTACAGACCGTACAGTACTCAGGTCTGCCTGGTGCTGACGATCCTGTGATCCGCGTCCGCGGTATCGGTTCATTGAACAGTGCAGAGCCACTCGTCCTCGTGGATGGTGTAGAACGTTCGTTCACACAGATTGACCCTAACGAAGTTGCTGACATCTCTATCCTGAAAGATGCGTCAGCTACTGCCGTCTTCGGTGTACGAGGTGCTAACGGTGTCATCCTTGTTACCACCAAGCGTGGTGAGGTAGGTAAGCCTTCTGTCAATGTCACCGCTTCGACTGCCGTTCAGCAGGTTTCGGACTTCATCAAGTTTACTGATTCCTATACTTATGGCAAGATGCACAACTATGGTACCATCACAGACGCTCTCCCAATGAGTCAGTGGCCAGGCAGTGCTACAATCGCCGATTACTCGCAGTATGAAGACCTTGGCATCCGCTTTAACCAGAATGCCATGCAGCATTTCAAAGATGGTGATATGCCTGTGACCTATCCTTCTACTGACTGGCTCAGCTATATCATGAAGTCGTCCGCTTGGCAGGAACAGGCAAACATCAACGTGAGCGGTGGTACTGAAAAGATGCGTTATTTCGTATCTGTGGGCTTCTTCAATCAGAACTCTCTCTTCAAGACCTTCAGTTCCAATGATGACGAGACCTTCAAGTTCAACCGTTACAACTACCGTGCAAACCTTGATATCAATGTATCAAAGCTCAGCACCCTCTCGCTGACCCTCGGTGGTCGTGTAGAGAACCGTACAACCATGGGCGACGGTGAGGCATTCCTCTTCCGTTATCTTCAGAGCGCTACTCCATACGCAGGCTATGGACTTGACGACGAGGGCCGCCACATTATCTCGGATAAGGCACTTGTAGGTGACTATGGCCGCGATGCTCTTGACAACTTCTACAACCTCGGTTACGTGCTTGAGAGCAAGAATACTGTCAACTTCGATATTCAGTACAAACTTGACCTCAGTCCTATCACCAAGGGTTTGGACTTTAAGGTAAAGGCTTCCTACAACTCAGATTACACCGCTCAGAAGAACCGTAAGAACGGCTTTGGTTCAGGTACCAAGTACGTAGCTACCATCATCGATGGTGAAGAGGTACTGCGCAAGGAGGGCACCACCTGGCCAATCCCTTATGGTGAAAGTAAGTGGGGTGGCCGTAACTGGTATGCTGAGGCTAGCCTCAACTATGCACGTCAGTTTGGCAAGCACAACGTAACAGCCCTTGCTCTCTACAACCAGAGCAAGCGTTACTATCCTGGTGGCACCTTCAATGCAATCCCTACCGGCTATGTAGGTCTGGTAGGCCGTGTAACCTACGACTATGCCATGAAGTATATGATTGACTTCAACATCGGTTACAACGGTTCAGAGAACTTTGCTAAGAACAAGCGCTACGGTACTTTCCCATCTGCTTCTATCGGCTGGATTCCTTCAAACGAATCTTGGTGGGAACCAATCAAGCAGACTGTAGGCTACCTGAAGCTTCGTGCCTCTATCGGTCAGGTTGGTAATGACAACCTCCGCGGCCAGCGCTTCCTCTACCTGCCAGGTGCTTGGGAGTTCCGTAATGGTTCACTTACCGTCAACCCACAGATCCGTGGTGCAAACTTCGGTACCGGTGGTGAGGTATGGCGCCAGATTGCACGTGAGCTGACCAACGGTAACCCTGATGTAACATGGGAGACCGCAACCAAGCAGAACTATGGTATTGATGCACGTCTCTTCAATGAGAAGTTGGGTATCAACGTCGATTTCTTCTGGGAGGACCGTAAGGACATCCTCGTAACCAACGAGGCTTCGCTCCCAGCTGTAACCAGCCTTCCAGCCAGCTACGTAAACCGTGGTCGCGTAAAGAATCATGGCTATGAGATTCAGCTGAAGTGGGAAGACAAGATCGGAGGCCTCTATTACTCACTTGCTCCAGGCATGACCTATGCACGCAATAAGATTATTGAGCAGCTGGAGGTTCCACCAATGTATCCATGGCTCAGCCGTACTGGCAATCCTGTAGGCCAGCCTTTCGGCTATGAATTCTTTGAATTCTATGACAAGGGTACTGAGGAGCGCTACCTGGCTAAGTATGGAACAGAGATGCCTGACCAGAAGATCTCTCTGAAGTATGGTGATGCCGTATTTGTGGATCTCAACGGTGACGGCGAAATTGACAAGAACGATATGCACGCCATCGGTTATACCGACGTACCAGAGCTCAACTATTCTCTCAACATGTACTTCCAGTACAAGAACTTTGACCTCTCAATGCTGTGGATTGGTGCTGATCACGTAAACCGTTTCCTCTCAACCTACTACCGCAAGCAGTTCGGTTCGACCGATAACTCTGCCCTCGTACAGTGGGTTGCTGACAACTCTTGGACTGAGGATAACCGTGATGCCATCCTGCCACGTATCTCATTTGCCAATGGCACACACAACTGTGAGGATTCAAACATCTGGCTCATCAATACAGCTTACGCCCGTCTGAAGAACCTTGAGGTTGGCTATACCATCAATAAGCCAAGCTGGATGCCACTGTTCAAGTCAGTACGTCTCTACGTGACTGGTCAGAACCTCCTTACCTTCACTTCATTCAAGGGTAATGACCCTGAGGCAGAAGGTGGTAATTACGAGCGTGGCGTACGCTACCCAATGACCCGCGTTTACAACTTTGGTGTCAAGGTTAACTTCTAATCAGTAAAACTGATAATTGACAATTAATAATTGATAATTGACAATTAATCCAGAATAAAAATATGAAACATTATATATATACAATGGCTTTAGCTGCAGGAGTTAGCTTGACAAGCTGCGTTGACGACTTTAAGGTCGGTGACAGCTTCCTCGAAAAGGCTCCTGGTGTGGATGTCAACGCAGAGGTTGTATTCAGCAAGGCCGAATATGCAAGAAATTTCCTTTGGGGTGCTTACGGCCAGCTCTACTGTGAATATACCAGCAGTAACTGTATGAACGGTGCTCCTATTGATGTGCTCGGAGACTCATGGCACTGCTATGTATCATGGGGCGGACCAAAGCAGAGCTACTATACAGGTGGCCTTACCGAGGATTGTCAGGATACAGCCGACTCTAACTTCCAGGGTAAGTTCTCTTACTCAACCAAGAACCCAAGTTCTGATGCCGACGGTCGTGTATCAGTATATGAGACCATCCGCAAGTGCTGGCAGCTGATTGAGAATCTGCCTAATGTTCCTGATATGTCTGACACTGAGAAGAGCCAGCTTTCAGGTGAGGCTTATACCATTATGGCAAGCCGTTACTTTGACGCATTCCGCAACTTTGGCGGCCTTTGTCTGGTGGATCATGCTTTTGGTGTAGGTGAAGACTTTACCACAGGTCGTTCTACCGCCATGGAGACCGCAGAGTTCATTGACGCTCTCATCCAGAAGGCAATTGATGAGCCTGGTTTCCCAATGGTTATTGAGGATGTGGACAACTGGGGCGGACGTCTCACTAAGGCCTCTGCACTGGCACTCCGTTGCAAGCTTTGGATGTTTGCAGCCTCTCCTCTCTTCAATGATGATGCTCCTTATATGGAATATGCACCTGAGAAGATCACTGAATTCACCAACATCGAGCATGTATGGTTCGGCAAGAAGGATGCTTCACTATGGAACCGCTGTCTGCAGGCTTGTCAGGCATTCTTTGCTGCCAATGGCTCTGATGACGGCAAGTCTGGTGCTTACTATCTCGTATGGCCAGAGACCAACGATGAAGCCGGCTACCGCAAGGCTTATCGTGCAGCCTATCATGATCGTGCCAGCTCGAAGAATCATGAGAAGCTCTTCGATGCTCAGCCTCAGTACAAGGTAAGCGAGTGGGGTTGGTCTGGCTTCGAGATGGACTGTACTCGTCAGGGCGGCATGGTTCCTACCAACGAGCTGATGGAGATGTTCGGCATGGCTGATGGTACCAACTATCCTTATGCTAACGCTGATATCTATGGTCCAGGCAAGAACCCTACAGGCATTGATATCTTTGAGAATCGTGACCCTCGCCTCTATGAGACAGTTGTGGTGCCACGTGAGAAGTGCAACGCGATTGAGGATTACAAAGGCAATACCAAGATCCAGACCTGGGTTGGTGGCGACTTCGAGTATGACTCAAACATGAATTCAAGTGCTGACAACTGTGCCTCTGGCTATACGATGTTCAAGTGGATGAATGACTACTGGAAGATTGGCAACGAACCAATCGGCGTTTCGTACATCCGTCTGGCTGAGGTCTTCCTGATCCGTGCCGAGGCTCGTGCAGAGACCGGTGACCTGACAGGAGCTTTGGCTGACCTTAACCTCATCCGCAGCCGTGTAGGTCTGGGTAAGATTGAAGAAATGAACCCTTCACTCAACCTCAAGAGCAATAAGGAGAACCTCATCAACGAGATTCTTCGTGAGCGTAACTGCGAAATCGGTGCCGAGTGTGGTGACCGTATCTATGATATGATCCGCCGCAAGCTTCAAGCAGACTTCACCAAGCCACTTCACGAGATGAAGGTTTACCGACTGGATGCTGCTGGTAATCGCATGACTGAGGGTAATGATAACCGACTGAATGAAGGTGAGCCTTGGCCAAAGTTCGAATACGAGCGTCCTACAATCGTCAATGGTGCCCGTCGCTGGTGGGAGCCTGGCTATTGGACAAACAAGTGGTATCTTGACCCAGTATCTCGTATCGAGATCCAGAAGGGGTATGGTCTTACCCAGAACCCAGGTTGGTAATTTAATTAACTCTGACAATTATGAATAACATATTTAAATATAGCCTGTTGGGAGTCTGTGCTGTTCCTATGGTAGCACCTGCGCAGACAACACTTGCAGACAAGCTGACCCAGATGGTGGACCTCGGCTATGGCGTAGAGAGCTCTGAGTTCCTGACTACAGCAGCTACTACTACCATTACAGCAGAGGAACTGCAGCGCACTTCAGCCATCAGTCTTGCAGATGCTCTTTATGGCAAAATCCTTGGCCTTACCGCTACCCAGAACACTGGCTTCAAGGGAGAAGAGGGAACCGGAGCTTCATTTAATATCCGTGGCACACAGACCACTGGTGAGAAGAGCATCCTCATCCTCGTAGATGGTTTTGAACGTCCAATAGACCGCCTCAGCGTAGAGGAGGTAGAGAGTGTTACCGTACTGAAGGATGCTGCAGCTGTCGCTCTCTACGGTCATGAAGCAATCAACGGTGTCTTGCTCGTCAAGACAAAGCATGGCTCTAGTGAAGGCAACCACGTCAAGGTGGGCTATTCTCATAAGTTCCAGTTTGACGCTCCAATGGCAGATATGGTAGATGCATATAACTATGCAAATGCCCTGAACCGCGCACGTCAGAATGATGGCCTGGCTCCTGCTTATACGGCAGAAGAACTGGCAAAGTTCCATGACGGTACAGATCCTCTCGTGTATCCAAACGTAAACTGGCGTGATCAGGCATTCGGTGATGCTGCAAGCGAGAACCACGCATTCATCTCCATGTATGGTGGTAATCAGAACGTGCAGTATTATACCCAGCTTGATTATACCGACGCTACAGGTATGCTGAAGAATTCTGATCAGGGCGACTGGGACTCACAGCACAAGTACTCAAAGGCTAATATCCGTGCCAATGTGGACTTCAAGCTGTCTGAGACCACCAAGGTGACAGCCAACATGCTCGCAATCTTCATGGAGACCAACGGCATCCCTAACGTAAGCTCAAATGACGCCTGGTGGCATCTCTACAAAGTGCCAGCCCTGGCATTCCCAATCCAGACAGCTGACGGTGTTTGGGGCGGTAGCAATACGTATGGTGACTACAACCTCCTTGCCAAGATTCAGGGTACCGGCTTCCAGAAGACACACCAGCGTCAGATCTGGGCCAACATGACACTCGAGCAGGATCTTAGCATACTGCTCAAGGGTCTTACCTTCTATGCTGGCGGTTCGTATGACAACTCTTCAAACACCATTGAGCGTCAGTCAAAGGGCTATCAGTATGGCTGGCACTATTATGACGGAGGTGAAATGAAGACTGTAACCCAGGGCACCATTGAGGATAAGCTTTCATTCAGCAACTGGGTAGATGCCCAGTGGCGTATCGCTACCTTCAATGCTGGACTGAAGTATGGTACTCAGTTTGCTAATGGCGACAATCTCTCAAGCAATTTGAACTACAACGTCAAGGGCGAGATTCGCGACGAACGCAGCAATACCTATTATCGCATGAATACCCAGCTGGCTACCCACTATGATCATGCCAATAAGTTCTCTGCCGATCTGGTACTTGCCATGAACGGTTCAAGCCGCAGCTATCCTGCCAAGTGGGCATTCTCGCCAACACTCGGTCTGGCTTATGTCTTTGCCAATAATCCTGAGGGTGCTCTCACTTATGGTAAGGTGCGTGTAGCAGGTGGCATCCAGCACACGGATTATGTCCCAGCTACGGGTCTCTGGCTCTCTGCTTGGGACAACTCAAACGGTCAGTACTTCTATGGTCAGGGTTTCTCTAACTCATGGGGTGCTTTCCAGACAGCATTCCCTACCGATAACTTCCAGCAGGAGACTGCTTATAAGGCAAACATCGGTACGGACCTTCGTCTCTTCAACGCACTGGACATTACCGTAGATGCCTTCTACCAGAAGCGCACCAACATCCTTGTTAGTGCTTCCGCTCTCAACTCATCAGTAGTAGGTATTCAGTCTTCTTATGATGACAAGGGTGAGGTATCAAGCTATGGCTTTGAGGCAGGCATCCGCTACGCCAAGACACTTGCCAACGGACTCAACATCTTTGCCGGTGCTACTCTCACCGCAACAGAAAGCAAGATTGATGCATGGATTGAGTCTCCTGCCTATCCTAACCTCTCAATTATTGATGGTGCTGCTGATGCTGCACGTGGACTTGTTTCTCTCGGTCTCTTCAAGGATCAGTCAGATATTGATGCCAGCCCTCGTCAGGAGTTTGGTCAGGTGAAGCCAGGTGACATCAAGTATAAAGATGTCAATGGTGATGGCGTAGTCAATGAATTTGACCGTGTGAACTTTGATTATGGCACCTCTGTACCTGCACTTAATTATGCATTCAACCTCGGCCTCGAATATAAGGGCTTTGGCTTCAATGCCTATTTCCAGGGTGCAGCTAACCAAATGAAGAACATCCGCTATATAGATGGCGTTTGGGGTGCACTGTCAGGTAACCGCAATCTCTCACAGGAGTATTATGACAATTGTTTCGACGTAAAGGGTGCCGATGCCAAGTATCCACGCCTCTCAACCGAAGACGTAGTCAACAATACTCAGGAATCTGACCTCTGGTATCAGAATGTCAGCTGGCTCAAGCTCCGCGACTGCGAGGCTTACTACAAACTGCCAGCAGCCTGGACTGAGCCAATCAAGATTTCGAATGCAAAGATCTATGTACAGGGTCAGAACCTCTTCACTTCAAGCAGCATCAGTGCAATGGATGCAGAGTGCCTCAGCACAGGTTATCCTGCAATGAAGAGCGTGAATGTAGGTTTGTCAGTAATGTTCTAATTCCGATTTGCAACTATGAAAATGAATAAATTCCTTATCTTGGCAGTACCTGCAGTCCTCGCGCTCAATTCGTGTGTTGACCTCAACTACACCGAGGAGAACGTGCGCGACGAAGAATGGAACTACTCAAACCCAAATGATGGTATCAAGAACATGGTTTGGGATGTGTACGCCCAGATATATAATAATGAGTTTTCGGCCAATAGCGACAACTACCATGCCAGCGTGACTGACGAGGCAGAGTTTGCGCTCGCTACAGCCAACATCAACAAGTTCATCAATGGTGGCTGGAGCCCAGCCAACCCATTCTCCAACACCTGGACCAAGTCATACCGTGCACTGGCAGAGATTCACTACTACCTGGAGAATCTCCACAAGGTAGATCTCTCAGAGTATCAGTACGAGAGCTCTTACGCAGATATGCTTCTGCAGTACGAGCTGTTCCCTTACGAGCTCCGTTTCCTTCGTGCCTACTATTATTTCGAGTTGGTAAAGACCTATGGTGATGTGCCACTGGTAACTACAACACTCACTAATAATCAGGCAAACAGTGTGACACGCACTCCTGCCAATGAGATCTTTGATTTCATTGTACGTGAGATTGATGAAGTAGCTCCTTACCTCCCTGTTTCATACGAGCAGGAACCAGGAATGGAGATTGGTCGTGCTACACGTGTTGCAGCTTTTGCACTCAAGGCACGCACCTTGCTTTATGCTGCATCCCCACTCTTCAACCCATCAAACGACAAGGCTAAGTGGGCAGAGGCTGCTGAGGCTGCCAAGTATGTGATAGATAATGCCAAGGACTGGGGCGTAAAACTCAGCACCTATGAAAGTCTTTGGGGACATGATGCATTCTTCAACAAAGAGATTATTTTCGGCATCGGTCGTGGTGAGAACAATGACTTCGAGAAAGCCAACTATCCTATCGGTGTAGAGAATGGTGCTTCGGGTAACTGTCCTTCACAGTCGCTCGTTGACCAGTATGAGTATCAGAATAACGGAGAGACCTTTGGTCATCGCAATCCTGGCACCATTGATCTCAACGATGATCCTTATGCAGGACTTGACCCACGTTTCGAACTCACTATTGTAAAGAATGGTGACACCTGGCCAACCAATGGTGCACAGAAGAAGATCATCGAGACTTTCGTAGGTGGTTTCAATGCTGCTCCTAAGTATGGTGCTACCCCTACGGGCTATTACCTCAAGAAGTATGTAGATGGCTCATGTGTAACTACTGCTGACAACCAGACCAGCAAGCGCCACACCTGGATCGTGATGCGCTTGGCAGAGATGTACCTCGACTTTGCTGAGGCTGCATTCAATGCTACTGGCAGTGCAGATGATGCCACATTCGGCATGACCGCCAACGAGGCTGTCAATGTACTCCGCACACGCGCAGACATCAATATGCCTAAGTTCAAGGAGGATGGTCAGGCATGGGTAGAGCGTTACGAGCGTGAACGTCTTGTAGAGTTCGCTTTTGAGGATCAGCGTTTCTGGGATGTACGCCGTTGGAAGAAGGGTGCGCAGTATTTCCAGAATGTTGCTGCTGCTTCTATCAGCGCAGACTTGAAGCTCACTCGTCAGAACCATGCCCGCACCTGGGACGAGAAATACAATCTCTTCCCAATCCCACAGTCTGAGATTCAGCGTAATCCAAACCTGAAACAGAATCCAGGTTGGCAATAATTTTAATCAATAGAGAATTATGAAAAATATTAAGAAATATTTTGGGCTGACCTTAATTGCACTTCTCTTCTCAGTTGTATTATCAGCTTGTGAAGATAAGGACGAAATCGGTTCTGATAACCTCGGCATGGCTATTAAGGTCTTTTCACCAACTAAAGTTGTCCCTGGCCAGCCTGTTACCATCAACGGTTCTGGATTCGGAGAGGTTACTGAGGTTGTATTCCCTGGCGGCATCGCTGTCAGCAACTTCGAGTTGGTAAGCAATGAGATGATTCGTGTAGTCACACCTGCAGGCATCAATATCTCTGATGAGGGAGAGAAACTCTTGGTTCGTTCAGCAAGTGACCAGGCAGAGTCTCCTCGCGTGATGACACAGGGACATACACAGGTTCGTGCCTACTCGGCCGAGCCAGGTGAGGATGTTAAGACCAAGTCTATCCTTAAGATCTTCGGTCAGGACATGGAGTTTGTCAGCAAGGCTACCTTCGTCGGCTCTGACGATAACGAGATTGTGCTCGAGGCAAAGGACTTCTACCGCATCGCTACTGGTAGTGTAGCCATCAAGGTTCCTGCTGATGTGAAGGAGGGTGTGAACCCTGCTTCTATCGAGACCCTCGATGGTCTGAAGTTCGATCTGCCAGACTTCAATTATGTAGCTGCTGCAGCTGGCGGTCACTGGGAGACAGTTAAGAAATATCTCTGGAAGAACGAGACAGGCGATCCTATCCCAGGCTGGGGTAGTACATTCCGTTTCTCGAATGTTGAGACTGCTACAGGTGAGGAAATCTATGCATTCCCAATGGAAGACTGGGCTGTAATTAAGGATGGCACCTTCCGTGTTGCTCTTGATGTCAACGATGCCTCAAACATCCGTATCACCACTGGTTGGTGGACTGGCGCATACGGCGGTAACGAGCACAACTCAATCGACTTTGTACAGGAGGATGAGGATGGCACCAAGTTCATTGAGCTCAACTTCAAGGAGGAGGGTAGTCTCTATGATAACCTCGATCAGCAGCACATGCTCTTCACCGGTTCTGACTATACCTTGCTGGCTATCTACACACAAGAGGATGTCTGGGTTGAGGAGGCCGAAGGTCACTGGGAGCGCAAGTCTCTCTGGAAGAACGATGCTGGCGAAGCCGTTCCTGCTTGGGGTGGTAAGTTCCGTTTCTCAAATGTTGAGACTTCATCAGGTGAGGAGATCTATGCTTTCCCAATGGAAGACTGGGCTATCATCAAGGATGGCGTTGTTAAGGTAGCCGTTGATGTCAATGATGCTTCAAACATCCGCATTACCACTGGCTGGTGGACGGGCGCATACGGTGGCGATGAGCACAACTGTATCGACTTCGTGCAGGAGGGTGCTGATGGCACCAAGTTCATCGAGCTCAACATTAAGGAAGAGGGCACCCTCTATGATAATCTTGATGCCCAGCACTTGCTCTTCACCGGTTCTGACTACACCGTGCTCGAGATCTACCTCGACGTGTGGGTAGAAGAGGCCGGCGGTGCCAAGCCTGTTGTATTGTGGGAAAATGTCGAAGGCGAAGCTGTCCCAAGCTGGGGTGGCAAGTTCCGTTTCTCGAATGTTGAGACTTCATCAGGTGAAGAGATCTATGCCTTCCCAATGGAAGACTGGGCTATCATCAAGGATGGCAAGTTCCGCGTTGCCCTCGATGTGAATGAATCTTCGAACATCCGCATCACCACTGGCTGGTGGACCGGTGCATACGGTGGCGATGAGCATAACTGTATCGACATGGTAGAGGAGGATGCCGATGGCACCAAGTTCATCGAGGTTAACATCAAGGAAGAGGGCTCCCTCTATGATAACCTTGATGTCCAGCACTTGCTCTTCACAGGTTCTGACTACACTGTTCTGAAGCTTTACTACATCAAGTAAACAACTTTTGTAAAGGCAAAAATATTGGCGGCTCTGCTTCACAGTAGGGCCGCTTTTTTTGTGTTATTATACTACAAAAAACACCTTTGTAGAATGGAGTAAATTCCATCCTATCAGATGAGGAATGGGACAAAATTATACAAATTGTTATCTTTTTCTTTG
>JAZLJN010000060.1:0-10131 GCA_045617885.1 Bacteroidales bacterium
CCACGTCGTTCGGATGCCTTATCCATGACATCATCATGGAGCAGGGTCGAATTGTGGTACATCTCGATTCCAAGAGCAGGAACGATAGCAGTAGTGAGATCTTCCGTGTAAAGATTGGCTGCAATCAGCACCAATGTAGGACGAAGGCGCTTGCCGCCTGCTGACAGCGTGTAGCTGACAGGTTCGTACAGACCAGGTGCAGATGTCGGATAAGCTAATTTGTTGATGCCTTCCTGGATGAGATTATTGAGTTCGGCTTGTGTTTTCATATTTGGTTTTCAATGGGCGAAATGATGAATAAGGCAGAAAAAAGTAAGCCAGCCATGAGATGCGGAAAGGCTCAGGCTGGCTTAATATGTATTACTGCAGACGGAAGGTAACTGGCAGCATGTACTTTACACGTACCGGTTTGCCACGCTGCTTACCAGGCTTCCATTTAGGCATTGACTGAACAACGCGCTTAGCCTCCTTGGTAAGGTCCTCAGAAGGAGAACGCATTTCCTGAATGTCAGTAACAGAGCCATCCTTCTCAACAACGAATGAGAGGGTTACACGACCCTGGATACCGTTCTCTGCAGCGAATGCAGGGTAACGCAGGTTCTTGCTGATGAACTCCATCAAAGGCTTGGTACCACCAGGGAACTCTGGCTCATCCTCTACGACGGTGAAGATGGTGTTTGCTTCAGCATCCTCCTCTTCAACTGGACCTTCGTCCACCTGCTGTACGATCTCAACGATGGTGTTTGCATCGTCCTCAGCAGCCTGGATCTCGATCTCTGCTACCTCAACGTCATCTTCTACAACGGTGAGCTGCTCGATCACGTCTGGCATTGGAGGCGGTGGTGGTGGAGGTGGAGGGGTATTCTGTACTGTCATTACGATCTCTTCCTCTTCTTCCATAACGGCATCACCTGCTCCGCGGTTGATGGTGCGATAAGTGGCATTAACCCACTCGAAAGCGATGAAGAGGATCGCAAGAATAGATACGAGACCTGTGAGCACATAGGTAGTTTTTCTTGGCTCAAGATCTACTTGGGGATCTTTCTTGATTTCCATGATTAGTGTATTAATGGTTAAAAACTCTGCACAAAAGTAGGCATTTTTTTCATTGCAACCAAAAAAAACTGCCTTTTTTTTACTTTTTTGCAAAAAAAAATTGTTTTTCACATCAAAAAGGGGTAATTTTGCATACAATTTCAGTTGAAATCACGTTATTTCGGTATTAAAAACATGCAACAAATGCAGAAAACGAAAACCCGACTTTACAGATTAAGCCTAAAAGCGCTTTTTCTGACCTCTCTACCTTTCGCCTTTTGGGACAAGGCAGAGGCGCAGGATGTGGCAGGATATGGATATCTTGACCTTCCTGTCTCTCCCCGCTCCCTGGCATTAGGAGGGACCAGCATCAGCGTGGTGGAGCCTGAAATGACCCTGGCCGAACAGAATCCTGCTCTCTTATGCCCCCAGATGGCGGGGCAGCTTGCTCTCTCTTATATGAGTTATGTGTCGGACATCAATCTGGGCTATGCCGGTTACGCTGGCAAGTTCCTGGATCTGGGCGGATGGTCTGTGGGCATGCTTTTCGTTGATTATGGCAACTTCCAGGGTTACACCGAAGAGGATATTCCCACCGGAAGCTTTGGCGTGAAGGATTTCTGCCTGGAGGGAGCCGTAGGATATCCCATTAATGACCGCTGGCGCATTGGCGGACAGTTCAAGGCGCTTTATACCTCCTACGAGAGCTATTCAGCCTTTGCCCTGGGAGTGGATCTGGGCGTCAACTACTATAATGACGCCACCGGTAACGCTTTCTCAGTAACCGCTACCAATCTGGGCACGCAGCTGAAACCCCTTTTTGATGACGGCAGGGAGCAGCATCTGCCCACGCAGCTGAATGTGGGCTGGAGCAAGGAGCTGCAGCATCTTCCCTTCACGGTTTCGGTCACCGGTTACCGTCTGCTTGACTGGGATCAGAATTATGTGGATGGCAACGGACAGTTACATACCTACCGTGATGCCGAACAGGTGCTCAACCACATGCTTTTCGGCATCGAATGGAGTTCCATCGAGCATCTTTGGCTGGCAGCCTCGTACAGCTACCGCCGGCAGACGATCTTCCGTGGTCAGGGCGGTCTGCTGCGTGGCGTCGGCTTGGGCGCAGGTCTGAATTACGGGCGGATGCGTTTTCAGGTAGGCTATGCCAGTACCAATGCGGCGGATGGCAGTCTCGCCTTTCAGTTTAGTTACACCTTTTAAATATATATAGCAAATGAAGAAGATTACTATAGCAATAGATGGTCACTCAAGCTGTGGCAAGAGCACGATGGCAAAGAAGCTGGCAGCTGACTTGGGTTATATCTACGTTGATACCGGAGCCATGTATAGGGCTGTCACCCTTTTCGCTCTGCGCCAGGGTCTGATGGATGCCGAGACCAAGCAGATTGACGTCCAGGCACTCGAAGAGCGTATCGCCGAGATCAATATCACCTTCACCCATGATGCAGAGGGCAAACTACAGACGGTGCTCAATGGTGAGACCGTAGAACAGGAAATCCGCCAGATGCTGGTTAGCAACTGCGTCAGTCCGATAGCCGCCCTGCCTTCTGTGCGCAGCCGCATGGTGGCACTGCAGCAGCAGATGGGCGTTGAGGGTGGTGTAGTGATGGACGGCCGTGACATCGGTACCGTTGTCTTCCCTCATGCCGAGCTGAAGGTCTTTGTCACCGCAAGTGCCGAGGTGCGTGCGCAACGCCGCCTGGCTGAACTGCAGCAGAAGGGCGATACCACTACCCAGTTTGCCGAGGTGCTCAAGAACGTAGAGGAGCGTGACTATCTTGACTCTCACCGCGAGACCAGCCCGCTGCGTCAGGCAGAGGATGCCCGCCTGCTTGATAACTCCGATATGACAATTCCAGAGCAGAATGCCCTGCTACGCTCATGGGCTGATGAGGTCATCGCACAATAATAGGGAAGAGGTATGCGAATATCCGTTGACGAACAGAGTGGTTTCTGTCCCGGTGTGGTCAGTGCCATCCGTAAGGCTGAAGAGCACCTGTCGCAGGCTGACAATCTCTATTGCCTGGGCGACATTGTGCACAACAGCGAGGAGGTGCACCGACTGGAGCAGCAGGGACTGAAGACCATTGATCACTCCCAGATGGAGTGTATCCATGATGCCAAGGTGCTGCTGCGTGCTCATGGCGAGCCGCCATCAACCTACCAGTTGGCTGAACGCAATGGCATAGAGATCATTGATGCCACCTGCCCCGTAGTGCTTCAGTTGCAGAAACGCATCAAAAAGGTTTATGATGAGGAGCCGGGTGTGCAGATTGTCATCTTTGGCAAGCAGGGACACGCAGAGGTCAACGGTCTGGTAGGACAGACGCAGGGAACTGCCATCGTCATTGAGCGGCAGGAGGATCTGGACAAGGTGGACTTCGCCCGTCCGGTCCGGCTGTTCAGCCAGACTACCATGCCGGTAGATTCTTTCCGCCAGCTGGCAGAGACCATGAGCCAGCGGATGCTTAATCCTGCCGACTTCACCTATCGTGACACCATCTGCAGGCAGGTGGCAAATCGCATCCCTCACCTCAAGGACTTTGCCCGTCAGCATGACGTGGTTCTGTTTGTCAGCGGAAAGAAGTCGAGCAACGGCAAGGCGCTCTTTGGCGTATGCCAGGAGGTCAATCCGCGCAGCTTCTTCATCAGTCACCCGGAGGAACTGACCGCCGAGATGATTCATGACGCCCAGACCGTGGGCGTGTGTGGCGCTACCTCCACACCGCGCTGGCAGATGGAGCAGGTGGCAAGTGCATTGAAATCATTCATTCTATAAATAACTATTTTTCGAACTATGTCAGAGATCAAGAGTATCGGTATTCTCACCAGTGGTGGAGATGCCCCAGGTATGAACGCTGCCATCCGTGCCGTCACACGTGCCGCAATATATAATGGTATGCGCGTATTCGGTATCAAGCGCGGCTATCAGGGTCTGATAGAAGACAGCATCGAAGAGTTCCGCACCCAGAACGTGAGCAACATCATCTCACGCGGCGGTACCATTCTGAAGACAGCCCGCTCTATGGAGTTCAAGACTCCAGAAGGCAGAGCAAAGGCTTATGAGAACATGAAGAAACATGGCATAGATGCGCTGGTAGTGATTGGCGGCGATGGCTCCATCACGGGCGCTTCTTATCTTGCCAAGGAATATGATGTGCCGATTGTAGGTCTGCCAGGCACTATTGACAATGACCTTGACGGCACCGATTCCACCATCGGATATGACACAGCCATGAACACCATCATGGATTGCGTGGATAAGATCCGTGATACTGCCACCTCACACGCCCGTCTCTTCTTTATCGAGGTAATGGGACGCGATGCAGGCTTCCTCGCGCTCAATGGCGCCATAGCCACAGGCTGTGAGGATGTAATCATCCCCGAGGAGAAGACCCAGTATGAGCAGCTCAAGGAGCTTGTGGCAAATGGCTTCCGTAAGTCCAAGTCATCCGCTATGGTCATCGTTACAGAGAGCAAGGATCCTAACGGCGGTGCCATGGGACTGGCTCAGAAGATGAAGGAGGAATTCCCGGACTATGACGTGCGCTGTTCCATCCTCGGTCACCTGCAGCGAGGCGGTTCGCCTACAGCGGCTGACCGTATCCTTGCCAGCCGCACCGGCTATGCTGCCGTTGAGGCGCTGATGCAGGGTCAGCGTAATGTGATGATCGGCATCCATAATGACCACATCGTCAATATCCCGTTCGCTAAAGCAATCAAGAACGATAAGCCGATTGATCCGGAGCTGCTCAACGTACTGCGTGTGCTCTCAATCTGATGCATATCTGTCAAAAAACTTATAAGGATATTAGTGATTTTGATAATTTCCCAATATCAAGAGTTTCTTAAGTGCGAAACTTGAGTTGTGAAATAATTACTTTTTTTTAAACTTTCTAAACCTGCTATCGTCTAAAAGTTCGAAAATAAATTTTTGAACTGATATGCAGGTTAGTAAAAGTTACTACATGAAGGGCCGTCAGTTCATTTTGACTGCCCTTCTTTTTGTGTTTGGAGCAGCGATGCTCTTTGCTCAGCCAGGCCGTAATATGACTATTCAGGCTGAAGGTACTGTTGTGGATAGTAAGACTAGCGAGCCTTTGGTGGGTGTAGCAGTCAAGGTGGTTTCGTCAGACGGCGGAACGGGAACCTTCGGTATCTCTGATGCTGACGGTCATTTCACATTTGAGGTGAAGCGCCCGGGCAAGTATTCTCTCGAGCTCACTTATGTGGGTTACAAGGAGCTTCATAAGGATGTCAACCTTATGCCAGGTCGTGGCGGCAAGCTCGGTACCCTCAAGATGAAGGAAGATCCACGTGTGCTTGCTGAGGTTGAGGCCGTAGGTCACAGCCAGCGCATCAAGCAGAAGGGCGATACCCTTGCTTACAATGCTGATGCCTATAAGGTGCAGGATGGCGCCTCAGCTGAGGAACTTGTAGGCAAGATGCCAGGCATTGAGGTGACTGGCGAGGGTGTCAAGGCTCAGGGCGAGACCGTACAGAAGATTCTTGTGGATGGCAAGGAGTTCTTTGACAATGACGTCAAGATGGCACTCCGTTCGCTGCCAGCTGAGGTGCTGGAGTCAGTCAACATCTTCGATAAGAAGTCTGACCAGGCTGAGTTCACCGGCATTGATGACGGCGAGACGGTTAAGGCAATGGACCTCATCACCAAGGCTTATCGCCGTAACGGTACGTTCGGTAAGGTATTCGGTGGCGTAGGTAATAACTTCGACTTCGATAATGGCTACTGGAATACCGGTTTCAACATCAACGTCTTCAACGGTGACCGCCGCTTTACCTTCCAGGGTATGAGCAACAACGTCAACGAGCGTAACTTCTCAAATGACGATATGGCAGCCGGTGGCGGTATGATGGGTGGCCGTCAGTGGGGCTCAAATGGTGTGGCTCGTACCAACGGTATCGGTGTGAACTATACGGATGCCTTCAAGGGCGGCAAGATTGAGACTGAGCTCTCTTACTTCTTCAACCAGGGCCGTACCTACTCAAGCGATACTACCTATACTGACAACTTTGAGCGTACAATGAAGGACGAGAACGGACGTGAGACCTTAATCCCTGCCTCATCACGCTACTCAGCTTCAAGCAACCTCAATCACTCAATGAGCCATCGTATCGGTGGCCGTATTACCATCAAGCCTTCGGCTAATGATGAGATTATGATCCGCCCTTCGCTCAACTTCCAGAACTCTGACGGCAATGGACTCTCACAGAGCCGCAGCTGGAACTACTCGCTGGATCAGGTCTCTATTGATGGCGTGCCTCAGAAGTACTGGGATGACGTGCTCTCAATGAATGATAACATCAGCAATTCAGAGAGCGACAGCTGGAACCTTCGTGCCAACATCCTCTGGCGTCACCGCCTCAGCAAGCCAGGCCGAACCTTCAGCGTCAACCTCAACACCGGTGCATCTGGCAGCGAGTCAGAGAGCCAGACCATCAAGCGAATCAAGATGGGCGATGCTCCTCTGCGTCTGGACAACCAGCAGAACAATAACAGCAACAACAATAGCAACATAGGCGGTAACATGCAGTGGACCGAGCCTCTCGCTAAAGGCCTGAACCTCTCTGTCCGCTATGATATGAGCTACAACCGCTCGGAGCGTGAGACTACCATCGACTTCTATAAGGATGAGAAGTTCACCTCTTTCCTGGAGCATGATGCCAACAACTCAAACACCTATACCCAGACCAATATCCGTAACTCGGGTGAGCTTGGTTTGAGCTACAACTACAAGAAGTTCCGCGCCAACGCCAGCGTACGCCTCCAGAACTCTCAGCTCGATGGCAAGCAGGACTACTTCCTGCTCTCGGGTTCAGCAGCTAACGGTAAGTCATTCAGGACCTCAAAGAGCTACTTCAGCATTCTGCCTAACGTGCGTATCGAATACACTACGGCAGGTGGCACACAGTTCCGCATCAACTACCGTTCGAACAGCAACACTCCAAGCATCAATAACCTGCAGGAGAGCGTCAATACTACCAATCCTTTGAGCTATAGCACAGGTAACCCTTACCTCGATCAGAGTACCTCGCATAACTTGAACTTCAACATGATCTATACGAATACTGAGACCGCTCAGAACTTCATGATCTTTGGTGGTTACAATGCTACGCAGGATCAGATCAGTAACCAGTCACTCGTTAACCGCACTAAGGAGACCCTCTCATTCGCTGATCTCGGTGCTGACGCTATGGCACTGATTGGATTCAATGACAACAACCGCGGCGTGATGAGCTCCCTCCAGCTTGCTCCTGGTGCCAGCTTCACCCGCCCAGTCAACAGAGACGGTTACCAGTCTGTATTCATGAACTTCGGCTATGGCTTCCCATTCGATGCTATCATGAGTAACGTCAACCTCTCTTTGGGTGGTAACTACGGTATCAATCCTTCTAACCAGCTCTATTACTTTGGTGAGACGGATGCAAATGGCAAACCAATCATCCAGAATGTTGAGTCAAAGACCCGTTCATACAGCTTCAACCCTCGTATGCACATCAGCAGTAACATCTCTACTGACCTCAACTTCAACCTCATGTATTCGCCATCGTTCCAGTGGGTCAACGATACCAATAGCGGTACACAGGACAAGAACTACCTCAACCACAACCTGAATGCAAGCCTGAACTGGACCTTCTGGAACGGCTTCACCACTGATCAGGTGCTCAACTTCTCTCGCTTCGGCGGCAGCTCACAGCCAGAGGCTATCGAGCAGTGGATCTGGAATGCTTCACTCGGCAAGAAGTTCCTCAAGGGCAACAAGGCAGAGGTCAAGCTGCAGGCTTACGATATCCTTGGTTCAAACAAGGGCTTCTCTCGTAGCGTAGGTGACTCAAACATCACCTCTACCTACCGCAACTTCATGCCTCGCTACTTCCTGCTCACCTTCACCTATAAGATTACTGCTTATAAGGCTGGCGGCAACAAGAGCTCTCGTACAGAGGATGCTGGCTTCGGCGGCTTCCCAGGCGGGGGTTTCCCTGGTGGCGGTATGCCTGGTGGTCGTGGCGGCTTCGGCGGCGGTCGTCCATTCTAATAATCTTCAGAAATAAATCCAAAACATAAAAAAGTCCATTTTCTTGAGAGAATGGACTTTTTTGCGTCTTTAAATGGATGCCAAGAGATGCCGGCATCCGTTTAAAGATCGTGAAACGGACGTCAAGACTCATGTCCGTCCATTCCACGGCTCGTAAATCACCGCCAAGACTCTTGACGTCCGTTCATAGACCTCGGAATGCTTGCCAATACTCCTTGGCGCCCAATCAGACACAAAAGAAAACCCGTCAGTGATACTGGCGGGTTTTTTCGTGGTCTCGGGCGGTATTTGTCAGTTTACGCGGTTCTTGACCTCTCCGGATAGGAAAGCCTTCACGTTGGCAAGCGCTATCTGCATCAGGCGCTCACGTGCAGCCTTCGTAGCCCAGGCAATGTGAGGGGTGATGTAGCAGTTATGAGCCTTGATGAGGGGCGAGCCCTTGCGTGGCGGCTCCTCCTGCAGTACATCTACGCCAGCGGCATAGATGCGGCCCGCATTGAGGGCATCAGCCAGTGCCTTTTCGTCCACCAGCGGTCCGCGTCCGGTATTGATCAGGATAGCGCTGGGCTTCATCATGCGCAGGCGTGAGGCATTCACCAGATGCCGGGTGTCAGGGGTGAGCGGACAGTGCAGGCTCACCACGTCGGCCTCACGGAAGAGGGCATTGATCGTAGCTGCCTTATAGATGCCTCGTTTGGCAAGCTCCTCGGCAGATTTGCTCGAATAGGCAAGCACCTTCATGCCCATACTCTGGGCGATGGTGGCTGTAGCGCTGCCGGTATTGCCCAGTCCGACCAGGCCCAGGGTCAGACCATCCAGCTCGATGAGCGGAGTGTCCCAGAAGCAGAAGTCCTGGCTCTTCTCCCAGCGTCCGTAGCGTACGGCGTTGGCATGGTCAGCCACATGATGGGTGATGTTGAGCAGGTGTGCCATTACCATCTGTGCCACGGATTGGGTGCTGTAGGCGGGGATGTTAGTGACTATAATGCCGCGCCGTGCTGCTTCGGCGGTATCCACCACATTATATCCGGTGGCAAGCACGCCGATGTACTGGAGCTTTGGCAGCTGAGTGATGACTTCGGCAGTCATCAGCACTTTGTTGGTAAGTACGATTTCGGCATCTGCGCAGCGGCTAACGGTATGTTGAGGCTCGGTCCTGTCGTAACGTACAAATTCTACGTCAGGCAACTGCTCCCATGGCTCCCATGAGATGTCGCCAGGATTGGCAGCGTATGAATCAAGAATGACGATTTTCATTGTGTCGAGATTTGAGGCGTGTGAATAGAATGTGCTATTTGGGTTGCAAATTTACCCAATCTTACTGATACTGCCAAATTTTTGTCCCACAAAATGTAAAAATGTGTCGTATAACATGCTCACGGGCTGCAAGAGCGTACCTCCGTGCCTGTCAAAATGACAAAACTGCTATTTGGCACGGGATTTGCTGTTCGTTCAATGAGCATTCGTTCAGAATTACTTTTTCTGACGAATATATAGATATATATTGACCATTTAAATATTAATAAATACCCAGGCAAAAATAGTTTGACCTATTTTTTGAACACGGATTTGACGGATTTAACTGATTGAACAGATTATATAAGCGTCGCAGACATCCGTCCTATCCGTTTGATTCGTTCAATCCGTGTTCTATATACATATAGTTATTTTTGATCATTTACTTATAAACATCCAAACAACAATGAAAATCCAACCACTTGCAGATCGCGTGCTTATCAAGCCTGCACCTGCTGAAGAGAAGACCATCGGCGGTATCATCATCCCAGATACAGCCAAGGAGAAGCCACTTAAGGGCGAAGTCGTAGCTGCTGGCAACGGCACCAAGGACGAAGCTATGGTAGTAAAGGTAGGCGATACCGTGCTCTACGGTAAGTATGCCGGCCAGGAGCTCGAGTTTGAGGGCGAGAAGTATCTCGTGATGCGTCAGAGCGATATTCTCGCCATTCTGGCGAAGTGAAAGAGTTAAAAAGTGAAAGAGTTAAATCGCCTTCGCGAT
>JAZLJN010000061.1:0-23995 GCA_045617885.1 Bacteroidales bacterium
CATGGCAGCCACCTCCTGACGGCTGCGGTTAGTCCTATCCAGATCACGCAATTTGATCCTCAATACAGCCGCCTGCATCTCATCCATACGGGAGTTGAGTCCCTTATAGCGATGCGTATATTTCACCGTGCTGCCATAGAAGGCAATCTGCCGGACCACAGTAGCAAGCTCTTCATCATCTGTACACACAGCTCCTGCATCACCTAAAGCGCCAAGATTCTTTCCGGGGTAGAAACTATAAGCCTGTGTGCTTCCTGCTGCACGTGGGCTTGCCCCATGGCTTTGGGCACAGTCCTCAAGGATTAGCAGGTTATGGTTTGATGCTATCTGAAGAATCTTTTCCATCTCACATCTTTGACCATAGAGATGAACGGGCAGAATGGCACGCGTACGGGGAGTGATTGCCGATGTGATCCGTTCTGCATCTATCAGATAACTGTCATCCTTTGGTTCAACGGGAACAGGCACCAATCCATTATCACTCACAGCAAGGATAGATGCAATATAAGTATTAGCTGGGACAATCACCTCATCACCAGATTGTAATCTGCCCATTTCCATCCATGCACGAAGTACGAGACGCAAGGCATCCAATCCGTTGGCACAAGCAACGCAATACTGATGTCCCGTATAGGCTGCCCACTCCTGCTCGAAAGCAGCAACCTGCTTGCCGAACAGATACCAACCGGAATCCACCACATCAAGCAAGGCCTGTTTGATTTCAGCCTCGTAGGGTGCATTGAGCTGATGAAGATCAAGATAATTCACGTATATCCAAATTAATATTAAACCATGGCGCAGATTTCATCATCGTGAAATGGATGCCTGGCATCTTGGCGCCGATTTCATGACTGTGAAATGGACGGCTGGCATCTTGGCGCCGATTTCATGACCGTGAAATGGACGGCTGGCATTTTGGCACCGATTTCATGACTGTGAAATGGATGTCTGGCATCTTGGCGGGGATTTCATAATCGTGAAATGGACGGATTGGCATCTTGGCGCCGATTTCATGATTGTGAAATGGTTCTACTAAAGTTACTCAACAATGATTCGATAAGTCTTATAGGCTATTCCTCGACCTCCGAATCCCTCTTTCTGGGCTATCAGTGACTCGTTGAGTACACGTCCTCCCATCTCATTACTTGTACCAAAGTCGAAGTATCTGATCCCCTCCTCCTGCTCACGATAATAATCAATCAATGACAGATAAAGGAAATCCAAAGCCCCAAGTTCGCGTCCCCGGGTGGAGGCATGACCGTATTGGGCATGAGCCACCTGATTGCTCACAAACAGTACCTCGCCTGCCACATCCTCTACTTGATCCTGGGAAGAAACGCCGGACTGTTCTGCACCATTATCCTTGACAGGTGCCGTCACAAGATAGCAGCGGATCTGATTGGGGAATCGTTCTTGCAAAAGCAGCATTTCATCCAGCGTATGCACGGGTCTTGCTCCATACCGAGCCATCATATTCTGTTCCATGATGGGCCAGAACCTGCGCAACGCCTGCTCAGCAGGAAGATCCTTGCCTCCAACGAGCAAACGCAATCCATTCATCTCTGCCTCTCGCCTACGTCTGCGTCTGCTGGCATCCGGGGTCAGCTGAATATCTGAATCTGGATGAAGAGGCAAAGTACAAGAGAGATTACACACCTCCAATACAGCTCCATAACGGAAAAGTGCATACTCATCTTCCTGACATGGATAACGATGGTAGATCGTTGGCACAGGCTTATAGAACCATTCATGAAAACCTTGTTCCCGAAGATAGCAGAGCGTCTCTTCAAAAAGCTCAAGCACGTCAGCTGCATGAGCGCGTTTATGAAGGATGAATCCTCCGTAGGTCAATCCTTGATGACTATAAAGACTTGAGGTCTCAACCACTTCATTCGCAGGTAGTAGCGCCACCAGCTTCCCTTTGGCATCATAGTACATCAGCGAATGATCCCTGAAGCGGTCACTATGGTAGTCCATGTATGATCGCTCAAAGAGGAAAGTACCATTCTTGGAGAGACGTACGAAATCGTCCCACACCTTCTGGTCCTTGGATGTATATCGATGTAGCTGCATGCTGATAGTTCTCTGCCTGTGTATGAGGATTGATGCAAATTTTATCAAAGAGAGTCTCTGATTAGTGAAGAGAATCAGAGGGATTCCAGTTTCTGCCTGTATCTGATGAATTCATCAAAATCCCTGATGTAATCATCCGCCTCATAATCATGACTTGCCAGTACAAGGCAGAGAGCTCCTGTGGTAAACTCCTGCTCATGTGCCCAGATACTTGGCGGTACAAGCAGACCCTGATATGGGCGATTCAGGGTTACGACTTTTTCTTCCTGACCATCATGCAGGTACACCTCAAGAGCACCAGAGGCGGCTATGATAAACTGCCAGCACTCCTTATGGGCATGAGCACCACGGTCCTTACCTGCAGGGACGTCATAAATATAGAAAACCCTGCGGATAGGGAAAGGCACCTGCACATTCTCATAGATATAAGTAAGGCTTCCTCTTGGATCTTCCTCTTTTGGGAGATCAATGATTCTGCAATCTGCCAATGTAGCCATAGTACAATTTTTTGTCGTTAATCAGGAAGTGTGGTTATCGCTTCAGCCATCTCTCTGGGTTGACTGCATCTGCATTGTGATAAATCCAGAATCGCAACTCTGCTCTATTGGTATCGGGTTCCGTCTTCAGAGTGCCCAATGACTGGCGGGTTGATACCTTCTGTCCCACTTTGACTGTGACATTCTTGAGGTTCATATAGACCGAACGGTATTCTCCATGCTGCACTATGACCGTCCACTCTTCACTTGTAGGGAAGCAACTCTGTACAGTACCCTCATAGATGGCACAGGCATGAGCACCCACCTTGGTGCTGAGCACGATGCTCGAATTACCATTTCCTGCCGTATTATAGTGATCTACAAAAGCGAAATTGGCATCTAACGGATAAGGAAGTTTGCCCTTATTGCTTGCAAAGCTGCCTGTCAGACGCTTATAGTTTGGATCAACCGTATATTCTTTTGAACTGCTGCTCGAACTAGAGGAACTGCTAGATTTGCCCGAAGAACTACCTCCCTGCGTCTTATTGGATGACGCAGATTCGCTCTTCTTCTTTCTCTCTGCTTCAGCTTTCTTTCTTGCCTCCTCTTCAGCCTTCTTACGAGCCTCCTCTGCCTTGCGGATCTCCTCCTGAATCAGACGTTGGATAGTCTGCTCCACTTCTGCCATCTTCTTGCGGTCACGATCCAGTTCCGTCTGCAGTTCCTTGTTGCGTTGTTGCAGGCTGGCTACCTGCCGTTCCTGCTCCTGTTGTTTCTTCGTCAGGTTCTGACGCTCATTATCCATTTCAGCCAGTACGCGCTGACGGTCATTACGAGTCTGCTCCAGTTCAGCTTTAGCCTGCTCCGTTGCACTTCTTTGCTGTTCGAGTTCAAGCGCCTGCTGTTTACGCCACTGACTGTATGAACGCAAATAGCGCATACGGCGCATACCCTCAAACAAATCTCCTGCCGAAAGCACGAAAAGCATCTCGTCATAACCACTCTTCCATTTGTAAAGGTGACGGACTGCGGCAGAATACTTCTTCTGCTTCTCTGCATAGCTCTTCTGGAGCGACTTGATCTCGTTCTTCAGCGAATCCTCCTCCTGGATAATCACATCAATCTCCCGCTGCTGGCTTACAATCAGCGCTTTTCGCTTATTGATCTCATCCTGGCGGATCTTCAGGTCACGGTTCTGTGAACGTACAGACTTATCATTTGCACTGATCAGCTGTTCTGTATCCTTAATCTGGCGCTGCAGGTCCTTCTGCTGCTTCTCATAAGCCTGTCGGCTCATGTTGGACTTTTTATTGGAAGAACTGGCATTAGACTTCTGCTTGCTGCCAGAGCTTTTTGTATTGCTCTTTGTAGAGGTCGATTTTGATTTATTGGCACTGCTACCACTCTTCTGGGATGAGGTGTTGGCTTTCTGTGATGATGTGGTACCCTTCTTCTGGGTATTGTTATTGCTCTTTTGTTGCGTTGTATTTGTACTTTTTTTCTGGGTCGTGGTTGTATTCTTCTTCTGCGTGGTATTAGTACCCTTCTTTTGGGATGACTGCGTGCTTGAGGTGCTCTTTTTCTGTTGTGCTGATACATAATTAGCATGACCTGACATAAGCAAGGCCGACATCACAATAATTAAAAGAAACCGTAAGAAACGCATCATTTGTGGTAAACTATAAAGATTACATTAGTTTGCGAAGAATATCAATCAACTCCGATAAAGTCACCTTCCGGTATGAATCAGTAGGCTGAAATGCCTTCCAGGTGCTTTCTCCCAATGAAGGGTTAGTCAAAGCTATGGATGCATTGAGGTTCTTACCATCATCATAGGTGATCTGAATCTTTTCATCCACAGCCACTGGCTTCTGTTTCTGCACCTCCTGATAATTGGTATAGTTCCAAGAGGCACTTCTTCCGTCATTCATGACCAGTGTGGTTGTCTGCAATTGACCAAATTCATTGATCTGGTAGATGAGCCGGAACCCTTTCCCCTCATAGATGCCAGTGCTCACAGCATTGTTACCTTCGGAAGCAGGGGGCGTTGTCCATGCCAGACGGTCAAAATCCTTAACCCTTGCCTGACCCACTCCAGGGATGAAAATCCTGCCAAGCATCAGACACTCTACGGCAGTCATCTCATGACCGGACAATTCTTTGAGATCAAACAGGTCTGACAAGGTCTGACTGCAATACAACTTATCGAACTTGTCCACAAAGAGAATCTCTTCAGGGGTAGCTTCAATCCTGCCAATCTCAAATCCAAGCAGAGGTGCATTAATAGAGAGTGCAAAGCGTTTGCCTGACTCAAGACTCATCTTACCATTCAGACTCTGTTTACCCATGGCAAATTTCACCTTTGACTGCAGTGCTTCATACTCAAAGGCTTTGTTCACCGTTGTCTCAAATCGAGCTTTCTCCAGATTTGAGCCAGTTACTCCTCCAGCCACCCGTCGGGTAGTATGACACGATGAGAATGACAATAAGGCAAATAATGTCAATAGCCAGAGATGGGATGTCTTTATTTTCATAATCGGGCAAATCTTCATATTATTTCAGCAACAGCTCTGCAGAGTCAATCTTCTTCTGGATCTCCTCGGGATTTTCACAATCGGTACACTGAATGGCTTTTTTCCATTGTTCAACAGCTCCCTTCAGATCATTATTCTTCACTTTTATATCGCCATAATGATCATAGAGCGTACAGACATCCGTATCTTTTGGATCGATACACTGCACGGCTTTCTGCTGATAAAAGTCTGCCAAAACGTAACTACCCTCCAGATAGAGCACCCAGGCATAAGTGTCAAGATAGGTTGGATTGTCCGGGTATTTCTGAATCACCTTCAGCGCCATTGACTCTGCCTTTGACAGATCCTTCTGCTCCTGACACAGATAATAGGCATAGTTATTCAATGCGTTATAGTTCTGCGGATTGTAGGTGACTGCCTTATCGTAGCATTCGTAAGCCTTTTCCAATGCTCCATCCGAGTGGTAGAGGTCACCGATATTGCACCACAAGGCACTCAACTTGTTTGCATCCGGTGGCGTCAGATGATCTATTGCCAGCTGATACTGCTCAATAGCCTTATCATTCTGCTTCAGCTTAATGTAGGTCCATGCCTTCACCTGATAGGCTGTCTGCATAGAAGGATGGTGGGTCAAGGCTTCGTCACACAGTGTGAGCAACTCTTCTTTCTGAATCCATGAGGTGCTGTAGTAGAGCATCTGCTCCCAATACTGCTGGCTGGTAGGTTTCAGATCCACGGCAAAACGCATACATTCAGCAGCGAGGCTGTCTTTATTCTGTGTGTTCAGCCATTGCGCATGAAGCTCGTAAAATTCAGGAGAGGTAGGATGCATGGCTGAAACCGATGCGAACAGAGAATCAATGGTATTGAACATAGCCAAAGTGTCAATCTTCAGGAATTCACCGTCTGCCGTATTCTGCTGACGTAAGCCATGAAGCTTACGGAGCGTACCCTTGAGGTATTCCGTCATCACCTCATTCTTTGTCTCTACGTCTAGGTTGACGTTCATCAATGCCCCTGCCACCAGTTTGTCTGCCTCCTGCTGATTACCAGTCATGCTGTAATAATTAGCCTGTGCCACCCATACGTATGCATTATCCGGATCTATTGCGGCAGCCTCATCATAAGTCTTTTTGGCCTGCTCTATCTGCGCATTCTGCATCTGCAGGTCACCCAGTTTCAGCCGATAGCGGATGTCATACGGATGCTGTGCGATCAGCTTCCGGTAAGCTTCAAAGCCCTCCTCCACTCTTCCGGCTTCCTGAAGGATGTAAAACTTATTCTGTGTAATCTGGGGATTGACGCCATCCAGTTCCTCCATCCTGTCTAACATCCGAAGACAAGCATCCACGCTGTCTATACGCAAGTAGAGATCAGCAAGTGCGTAAAGTGGTTCCGACTTTTCGGGATAATGACGTACCAATCGTTCATAGCTTGCAATAGCGGCAGGTACCTGACGCATGATCATCAGCAGGTCTGCCTCTTCCTCTGTGTACCAGTAATTGACAGAATCTATGGCTACTGCCGCCTGAATGTTGCCCAGAGCGTGACCACCGTCATTTCGCTGTCGGTACTGCTGGCTCAGGAAATAGAATGCAGCTGCCAGTCCAGGCACCTCTTGAGACACAACACTGTTCGTGGATTCGCCATCAAGGCTGACAGTACGTCCAGCGAGCTGAATACGATCTTTGTAGAAAGAGATAGCTTCACGAAGCAGAGAAATGGAAGAATCTGAATTGTTGATCAAATCCTGTGTCACTGCCTGAATATAGAGCGAGTCAAACCACTGCTGCTCGGATTGAGTCAGTAGTGGTTTCAATTCGGTTTTCACCGATTTCTTCTTTGCAGAGACGAACGCAGGAGCTAGGGCGACAAGCAGAATGAGCATCAATCTCATAATTGATGTCCAACGCTTGGCTTGAGTCAGTTCTTTATTCATCATGTTTGTAAACAATCTTCTTTCTATTATTTCTATTCGTCAACTGATAGTGACATTATATCCCTCTTCAATGAGAGGACGAACCAGTTCCTGCATCTCTTCCTTGGATACACGTACGAGATTTGGTTCTGGAGTTGGGCGGTCTAAACTGTAAACCATGACCTGATAGGGTTGAATCTCACGAATCAGATCACACCAGGCAGACACCTCTGCAGCAGTAGTATTATCCACAATCTCGCCATTGTGTTCTCCACGTACAAACATTGTCTGCACTATCAGCTGACCTTTGAAGGACTTCATGCCCTCTACCACCTGACGCACTGAATAGTGGCTGTCAGCAGGCTGATCAATCTGATGGATAGTTGCGTCATAAGCGCCATCAATCTTCAGAATGTTATTGTCCACCTTCAGCAGAGCAGCATGAACCTTTGGGTCGGTCATGCGCGTGGCATTGCTCAGGACGCTCACCTTGGCAGCAGGATAATACTGATTGCGCAGGGCGATGGTCTGATCGATGACCTCAGCAAACTGAGGATGAAGCGTAGGCTCGCCATTACCTGCGAAGGTGATGACATCGAGCCCCTCCCCTGCCTCATGCATCTGCTGGAGTTTCTCTTCAAGCTGACGCATCACATCCGCAGTATCGGGAAATTTCCCGCCACGATGATCCTCGTTCCAGCCGCACTCACAATAGAGGCAGTTGAACGAGCACACCTTACCGTCTTTAGGGAGAAGATTAACTCCCAAGCTTATGCCTAACCGACGGCTATGAATAGGACCAACTATATTGGTGGGGAAAATATCGGGTTTGCGCTCCATTTATGCATATTTTCTCCATCAAAGGAAACCAAAGGAAATCAACAAGGATAGGAGTATAACTACAACCTTCTGATTTCCTCTGATTTCTCTGATGGAGGAGTCTAATAGATGTATTACTTCAGGATAATCTTACCGTCAACCACGTTCAAGCCCTTCTGTACGCCATTGACTGGCTGGCCCTGGAGGTTGTAAACCTGTGAAGCTGATGCCTCAGACTCAACAACAGAGATGGCAGTGCCTTCATCGGTCACCTGCTTATAGAGCTTGATGCTCTTCTTTTTGCCAGACTCATGATAGCGGAAGCGCTGCTTACCATCGTCGTTGTTGAAACGCAGGCAATATGGGCTCACCTTGCCGCAGATGTTGACGCTGGTCTTACCCTCCTCCATAGAGATGGTGTTCCAAAGAGGGCTCTCGTTGCTATACTCCAGGTTTGGCTCACCCTTTTCTGCATTGTCATAACCAATGGTGTAGCCCGAAGCTGAGGTGACGGTGTATTCTGCAGGCACAATATCTGCCAAGCTCTGGAGGATATGGAACACAGCGGCATTGGTCTGCTCATTACCCTCGATGAAGCGCACGCCATCCTCTCCAGCAGGGTTCGAAGCCTCAAAGAAGTTGCCCTTCGAATCGAGGTCCTTGCCCTCCAGAGCACCATCGAATACGTAAGCCACGTTGTTGTCATCATCAGCCTCATAGACGATAAGATAGGTTCCGGTCCAGTCTGCTGGTTCCTCCTGAACCTTTACATACTTAACGGTCTGTGCCATGGCTGCACTGCCCATCAGAGCCAGAGCTGCTGCGAATGCAAATGTGTAAAATTTCTTCATAATAAACTTGTTTTAGTAATTATATATTTGGGCGCAAATATAATCATTTTCTACCATTTATCCAAAGATTTCACCTTTTTTAGTACAAAAAAAGGCATCCAGCCACTTTCTAATGCAGAAATAATGGCTGGATGCATTATCATTCCCTCACGAAGGAGGGCTGTAGGGGATGATTAGTTGTTCTCTGGACGGAGCTTGCGAACAGTAACAGCGGTCTGCCACATCTCGCTCTCGCGGAGTGCCTTGAGCTCTGCCTCAAGACCCTGACGATAGTCTGGCTTAGAGTTAGCGTCGATAGAAATCTGAGCCTCGTTACCGGTCTTTACAGAGTTGTAGAGCTTCTCAACAACTGGCTTGCAAGCATCATGGAATGGGCCCATCCAGTCGAGGGCACCACGCTGTGCGGTGGTAGAGCAGTTAGCATACATCCAGTCCATACCGTTCTTTGCGAAGAGTGGCATGAGTGACTGAGTGAGCTCCTCAACGGTCTCGTTGAATGCCTCAGATGGAGAGTGACCATTCTCACGGAGAACCTCGTACTGAGCGAGGAGAAGACCCTGGATAGCGCCCATGAGAGAACCACGCTCACCGGTGAGGTCAGAAGTAGCCTCGCGCTGGAAGGTTGTCTCGAACATATAACCAGAACCGATACCGATGCCGAGAGCGAGGGTACGATCCATTGCCTTGCCAGTAGCATCCTGATATACTGCGTATGAAGAGTTGAGGCCACGACCCTCAAGGAACATGGTACGGAGTGAGGTACCAGAACCCTTAGGAGCAACCATGATTACGTCATAATCCTTGCCAGGAACTACGCCAGTGCGATCATTCCAGGTGATAGCGAAGCCATGTGAGAAGTAGAGAGCCTTACCTGGGGTGAGGTACTGCTTCAGGGTTGGCCATACGCTCATTACTGCTGCGTCTGAGAGCAAGCACATGATGATGGTAGCCTTCTGTGCTGCCTCCTCAATGCTGAAGAGAGTCTCGCCTGGAACCCAACCGTCGCTGACAGCCTTCTCATAGGTCTTACCTGCACGCTGACCAACGATTACGTTGAAACCATTGTCACGAAGGTTCAAAGACTGACCAGGACCCTGTACACCATAACCGATGACTGCGATGGTCTCGTCCTTCAAGATCTCACGAGCCTTCTCGAGAGGGAACTCCTCACGCATTACGACGTTCTCAATAACGCCACCAAAGTTTAACTGTGCCATAATTAAATGTAAAATTAAAAATTATGAATTATAATTGTTTTTTTATTTCTTTTTTGTCCATGTGTTGGAGATGCAAATCATTGCAATGATCATTATCGCCAAAACCGCCAAACTAATGACCGTTGTCTCTACAGAATGCCAAAACACCTCTGCCAGAATGAAGATTACTGTCCATGCCAAAATAGCATAGCAGCCATATCCTATTACCTTCCTTACCCGCACGATATCATATTTAGACTTTTCCTCGTCACTCATCGTGTTGTAGCCGGCAATATAATCATCACCTTCACCTCGAAGTATTCGATGAGCCAGATAAATGACCAGTATGAACACTGCAATTGTCATTAACACGCCTAGTACCAAAACGGTGATCTCCTGCGGAGTTTCTGGAACTTTCATACTGCTGCGTCAAAGAAAAGAATTTGAAATTATTTGATTATTCTTCGTTCCCAATAGACCAAAGCAACAATAAATTACACTCATTGCTCTGTCCTCTCCTCTTCGCGCTTGGTTAGGTACTGATCCAGACGTTCGATGCATGAACGAGTGATGGCGATGCGTCCTGAACGAGCAAACTGCAGCACACAACCTTTGGCATTGAGCTGCTCAAAGAGCGACATAACCTCATCTGTAATGCCAGTCTTTGCCACAGTGGTATAAGTAGGATTGACCTCCACCATCTGAGCATTGTGATGACGCACGATGCGCGAGATGTCTGCATCGGCCAGTACCATAGGTGTAGAGAGTTTGAGGAGCGAAGTCTCATTGATGAAGATCTCCTGATCCACGAAGCAGTTGGCCTGCAGGACGTCAATCTTCTTCTCAATCTGCTTCACCAGCATCTCTGCCATCTCCTGCTTGCAGTAGCAAGTAATGGTGTACTTATGTACGCCTGGCGTAGATGATGCGCATACGTTGAGCGATTCGATATTGACCTGACGACGCGTAAAGACAGCCGTAATCTGATTCAGAATACCAGCGAAATTCTCTGAATAGATAATCAGTGTATATAAGGTCAATCCCTCATGAGCATTGCTAAGTAATGCGCCCTCGTGGGCTGGTGTTGCAGGACGTACTACAGCATTCTTGCTGAAAGTCTCTACCTGATTTCCAGCCTTGGTATCATGCGCCAAAGTAGCCAAGCGCTCACGCTGCAGGTTCTTCTCGTAGGAATTGCGGTCAACAGCGGCAGCGGCCTGAACTGCGGCTAAAAGTGCATCCTGAGCCTGTTGCTCATTGCATTTCTTATCGCAAGTATTGCAGTCGCCACATTCTGCTGCGCCAATATTCTTATTTGTTTCCATTGATTTGGTCTAAAAGATTGTAATCATTCCCCTCCCTTGATGTATTCCGCCCCCGCTGTTCGGGGGATTGAGGGGGCACGTAGAGGGGCCAGGGGAGGGTTTACTTCACCTCCAGCAACATCTCATCCACATTGCCACCTGGAGGGGTCATTGGCAGGATGTTGTCTTCTTCCTTCACTGCACATTGCAACAGGAAAGGACCATCCGTAGCAAGCATCTCTGCAATAGCGGCATCCAAATCCTCTCGCTCCACTACGGTGCGACATGGAATGCCATAACCCTTGGCAATAAGTTCATAATCCGGATTGGTCATTGGGGTGAACGAGTAGCGCTTGTTGAAGAACATATATTGCCACTGGCGCACATTACCCAGGAAATTATTGTTCAGCAGGATCATCTTCACAGGAATCTGATGCTCCATGATGGTGCCGAACTCCTGAATAGTCATCTGCAGACCGCCATCACCAGCAAACATACATACTGTACGATCAGGGGCGCCAAAACAAGCTCCCATGGCAGCAGGAATGCCAAAGCCCATCGTACCGCATCCGCCAGAAGTAACTACCGAACGTGGCTTGGTGAACTGGAAGTAGCGGCAGCCGAACATCTGGTTCTGACCCACATCAGTTACCATGATTGCCTCGTTGTTTGTGGCCTCACTCACCTTGCGAACAACCTCTGCCATAAGCAATGGACCCTCAGTAGGATGAATGGCTGGCTGAATGACCTTATTGTTCTCCTTATCGGCATAAGGGGCAAAACCGTTGATCCAAGCATCGTGTTTTGTCTCATCGACCAAAGTAGTCACATCTGCCAAAGTCTGCTTGCAATCGCCCAAAACAGCCAGATTGACCTTCACGTTCTTATCAATCTCTGAAGGATCGATTTCGAAATGGATAATCTTCGCCTGCTTGGCATAAGTCTTCAGATTACCCGTGACACGATCATCGAAACGCATACCTACAGCAATGAGGAGGTCACACTGATTGGTCATCACATTAGGAGCAAGATTGCCGTGCATACCTAATCGGCCCATATTCAGAGGATGGTCAGATGGGGCAGCTGAGAGACCGAGGAAGGTGGTTCCAAACGGGATCTGCGCCTTCTCAACCAAAGCAAGCAGCTCTTTGTTGGCTCCTGAGAGTTCCACACCCTGACCCACAAGCATGAAAGGCTTCACGCTCTCGTTGATCATCCTGGCAGCCTGCTCAATTATACTTAGCTCACACTGAGGAACCGGCTTATAAGAACGGATAAAATCAACCTTCTGTGGCTCGTATTCGATCATTGCCGTCTGGGCATTCTTGGTGAAGTCTAAGACAACAGGTCCTGGACGACCCGACTTGGCAATATAGAAGGCACGAGCTACAGCCCATGCAATATCCTCGGCACGACGAATCTGATAATTCCACTTTGTGATAGGTTGAGTAACACCTACCACATCGACCTCCTGGAAAGCATCCGTACCCAGCATGGCAGCACCCACCTGACCGCAAATCACGACGAGTGGTGTACTGTCCATCATGGCATCAGCAATACCAGTGATGGTATTCATGGCGCCAGGGCCCGAAGTCACAATCACACAACCCACACGTCCGCTCACACGAGCATAACCCTGTGCTGCATGCACAGCACCCTGCTCATGACGAACCAGGATGTGATTCAATGTTTCCTTATGATCGTATAACGCATCGTAAGTAGGCATGATAGCGCCACCTGGATAACCGAAGAGGACATCCACCCCTTCATGCTCCAACGAGCGCATCAATGCTTCTGCTCCGCTTATTTTTTCCATATATATATTTTTTACAAGGAACTATTAGGAACTTTATAGAATCAAATTCCGTTTTCAAATATTAGCATAAATAGGAAAGAACTCTTTTTCTAACTCTCTTTGACCAAAATTCAGCAGAATTGAAAGTTTGAATCCTCCCACTCTACCGTAATTGATGGCTTGTGACTTGAAAATATCCTCAACACTTTTTACAGCCTTCAGTTCAATTACTATTTCATTATAACACACGAAATCTGGAATAAATTCTGTATTTAGTGTTACTCCTTTATAATTCACTTTGAAAGGCAACTCCCTTACATAAGGAATATTCAGTTTCTTAAATTCGACTTCAAGAGCATCCTGATAAACCTTCTCTGAAAAGCCACAACCCAAAAAATCATGAACAGAAAGAGCCGCACCGATTATTTGGTAAGATTCGTGAGGGAGAACCATGATGGAGTTCTTTTAATTCCTTAAATTCCTTGTTCTTTTTTTATTCAATGATTCTAACGCCTCCCTTGTCGGCAGATGCTACACTCTGTGCATAGGCTCGCAACGCCTTGCTGACTACACGTTTGCGCTTCAATGGCTGCTGTGGACGGGCTGCGAGTTCCTCGTCAGAGAGTTTCACTGCCACACCATCCACCAGTTTGCATACGTTAATCGAGCGATTAGGGATATCAATTACAATGATGTCGCCATCTTTGATCTTGCCGATGTTACCACCACTGGCTGCTTCAGGGCTGATGTGTCCGATGCTAAGTCCGGAAGTACCACCAGAGAAGCGTCCGTCTGTGATGAGGGCACACTCCTTACCCATGTGCATTGATTTAATATAAGATGTAGGGTAAAGCATCTCCTGCATGCCAGGACCGCCCTTTGGACCTTCATGAGTGATGACTACACAGTCACCCTTCTTAACCTTGCCTCCGAGGATTCCCTCACAGGCATCCTCCTGGCTGTCGAATACCACTGCTGGACCCTCGAAGTGCCAGAGCTCTGGTGCAACACCTGCGGTCTTGACTACACAACCATCCTGTGCGATGTTGCCGAAGAGTACAGCCATACCGCCGTCCTTGGTGTAAGCATGCTCAATGTCACGGATACAGCCGTTGGCACGATCTGTGTCAAGTGTCTCCCACTTGCAATCCTGGCTACCCATCTTGGTAGAGAACTTACCGGCAGGAGCGCTGCTGTAGATGCGCAGAGCCTCTGGATGGATTCCCTCCTGTGCCGTACGTGGATACTTGATCTCCTCTGGTTTGAGACCTGTAATGCTGTACTTCAAGATATCCTCACCGAGTGTAGCACCGTCCACACGCTTGCAGTTAAGGTTCAGGAGACCACCCTTGGCGAGTTCTCCCATAATACCGAGAATACCGCCAGCGCGATTCTCCTCCTGGATGGAATACTTCTGCCAGTTTGGAGCCAGCTTGCAGAGGAATGGCACCTTGCGTGAGAGTTTGTCAATGTCAGGCATCGTAAAGTCAACCTCTGCCTCCTGTGCTACAGCCAGCAGGTGAAGCACGGTATTGGTCGAAGCACCCATGGCAATATCAAGCGTCATTGCATTCATGAATGCCGAACGGGTTGCAATAGAACGTGGGAGCACTGATTCATCACCCTCCTCATAGTACTTCATTGCATTCTTCACGATCATGGCAGCAGCATCCTTGAAGAGCTGGATACGATTGACGTGTGTAGCAAGAATTGAACCGTTGCCAGGCAGAGAGAGACCTAGAGCCTCGGTCAGAGAATTCATTGAGTTGGCAGTAAACATACCAGAGCAAGCACCGCAGCCAGGGCATGCGCAGTTCTCAATCTCTGACAGCTCCTCGTCGCTCACGGTAGGATCACCACCCTTAACCATAGCGGTAATCAGGTCAGCATTCTCGCCCTTATACTTACCTGCCTCCATAGGTCCACCGCTCACAAATACAGCAGGGATATTCAGACGCATGGCAGCCATCAGCATACCTGGAGTCACCTTATCACAATTGGAGATGCAGATCATGGCGTCAGCCTTATGCGCATTCACCATGTACTCTACCGAGTCAGCAATAATGTCGCGCGAAGGCAATGAGTAAAGCATGCCATCATGTCCCATGGCAATGCCGTCATCCACAGCAATGGTATTGAATTCAGCTGCATAGCATCCCAACTTCTCGATTTCGGCCTTTACAATCTGACCAATCTCGTGAAGATGAGTATGACCCGGTACGAACTGAGTGAAGGAATTAACGATGGCAATGATTGGCTTGCCGAACTGTTCACGCTTCATGCCATTTGCTACCCAAAGGGCACGGGCACCTGCCATGCGACGACCTTCAGTGGTCTGTGCGCTTCTAAGCTGAATCTTCATGTGATATAATTGTCTAATTTGTTGTCAATATCTTCTTTCGCGACACATAGTTTATATTATTAAGTAGTTTCTTCATTCACTTGCGATTCATGCAATCTTCTCAAGCACTTAAGAATTCCTAATTATCTTATAACCATAACGCGAAATGTTGTGCAAAGATACAATAAAAAATAATACGATGGAAGAAAAATGAAAAAAAATTTACAAATCATGGTATTTTTTATTCATTTTTATTGAAAAATGTATAGATTTGCAACAAAATGGCATTTAGGGAGGTCAAATCGTATTGCAAAATGTTTACCGAAGCATCGGTTTCGCCGTCGCACGCTATCTGTACGCAAACCGACGCCTCGGCTTGCCGCTCACCAGCAGCGACAAGCCATCCGAAGCCTCTGCCGCCTTATCCATTGCTATCGACAAAAAATCCGACGCATCAGATTCCTCATCCATCGTGGATGGCAGGTAATCTGATGCGTCGGATAGTAAATTCAGTGAATTTGTCTCTTACTTGGTTGGCTCAAGGTACCAGCGTACTGTCCAGTCAAGTGATTCGTTTGGCTGCAAGGTTGTATAAGCGCCCTGGCTCTCAAGCTCTACGTAAGCATCGCCCTGATGCACGTAGATCTGAATCTCTGCCTCCTCTGGAGCTGGCTGTGACGGATCCAAATCCTGGAATTTCTTGGTAAGTTTCAAGCCATTGTCCACAAATGAGAGCCAGCCCTTACCGTCAGCATTTATCTTACGGTTCTGACCCTCTACGTGGTCAATCTCGTAAGTGGCAAGCCCATCCTTCTCTACGAAGTTCATGAGGCCTGCAGGTGTAATGCCCTCCACTGGCGCATCGAACGTGATTGTACCATGTGCCATCACACGGGTAATCTCCCATGGAGCCACCTTGCGCACCTGATCCGACGCATTGAGTATGGTGTAAGTCACCACAAAGCACTGCTCCTGGGCGTCTGTCTCGAAGCGCTTCTTGATGATGACAGGGAATTTCTCTGAAAGCTGGCTTGTCATGATGATGGCGTCGCCCTGCTTCTCCACCTCATAGGGTTTCATGTCATGCTCGGCTACTGGTGGCCAGTTCCACTCCTTCTGCGGTGAGGTCCAGAAGGTGCTTCCGTACTGATTAGGGAAGTTGATCTGCGAGAGCACTTCTGTATCATCATACTTAAGGGATACGATACGGGCACCGTTGTTCGAATCAATGTCCATCGTGAGATGACCCACCTTCAGTGTGTGGCGGATCTCTTCATTCTTCTTGAAACGGAAGAAACCTGGCTGTGCTGAACAGATACCGCCGATGAAGGCGAACAGAGCAGCTGTAAGGATGATCTTTTTCATTGCTGATAGTATTATTCTTAGGTAATGGTTATTCCATAGTAAAAGAACGCGGATGACAGAGGCTTCTCTTATCATCCGCGTTCATTATCTATTATTACTTGGCTTCAACGCCATTGGCGACGAACTGTACGCGGTCAGCCTCTGCTACAAAACGCTTGATCAGGTTCTGCACATCCTGGAGGGTGATGCTGTCAAGTGTCTCTTTCCAGCCGTCCACATTGTTCACGCCATAGAGGTCATAGTTCTGGATCTGGTCACGCCAGTAACTGTTCTCCTTGAGCTGCTCCTCATGCTGCTTGGCCATGTAGTCGTGTACCTTCTGGAAATGATCTGCAGAAACGCCCTCGTCAGCCAACTTCTTGAACTCGTCATAAGCCACCTTCTCAATATGCTCACGCTTGTCAGCTCCGGTGTCGAAATAATAGATCATTGTCTCAACGCCTGAAAGCATGCTGAAGCCTGCCTGTGCACCTGGTGAATATACGCCACCCTCGCGCTCACGGATGGTCTCTGTGAAGACGATGCTTGTGATCTGACCCACCATGTTAGCCAGGAGAGCCTCCTTCAGGGTGTACTTCTGGTCGAAGAGGTAGAAGAAGTTATAGACAGAGGTCTTTGCCTGCTGCATTGGGAGGTCAAAGCGGTTCTCGTACGAGCCACGGGTCGGCATTATTTCTGCTGGACGCTTCTCACGAGCCTTGCTGGTAGGCAGGGCACCCAAATACTCCTGGCACATTACACGAAGACTGTCCTCATCTACATTACCAACAAAGTAGAATGTAAAGTCAGCAGCATTGGCGAAACGCTTCTTGGCAACCTCGAAGTCACGCTTGAAGTCAAGCTCCTTGAGATCCTCAAGCTGCAGTGGCTCCATGTCCTTCTGGCCACGGAAGCGGGTGAGCTGCAGTGAGTCGCTCTCAATCTTCTGTGGATTATCCTGCAGCATCTTGAGCTGTGCCTCGAGCTGGTTCATCAAAGCGGTAGCAGCCTCCTCATCGTAACGTGGTGCGGTGAAGGTAAGATAGATCTGCTCAAAGAGGCAACGGATGTCCTTTGGTGTAGAGCTGCCCTGAAGGTACTCTGAGTTAGTACCGATGTTTACGCCTACGCCGGCACGCTTGCCAGCCAGAACCTTTGGCAGGTCAGTGGTGCTGAAGTCACCGATGCCGCCGTGGCTGTAGATGTTCTCCATCAATTCGCGTACAATCTTTGGCTGTGACAGGTCAGTACGGGTACCACCCTGAGAGAATGCCTCGAAGAGAATCTGATCCTGCTTGAAGTCTGTCTGCTTCCACACTACCTTAATGCCATTGTTGAGCGTCCAGATCTTTGAGCCGAAGATGCCGTCCTCGGTCTTGGCGATCTTTGCCTTCTTCTTTGGAGGTGCTGGCAGTAGCTTGATGCCTGAGAGCTTCTCCTCGTATGGCTTCACCTCCTGCTGGAGGGCAGCGTTGTATGCCTGAAGCAGCTCCTGCTCGGTAGGAAGCACGTTACCCTCCTTCTGCTGACCGAACACGCAGAGAGCAAGGTTGGTTGGGGTCACAAGCTGCTGAGCCACCTGATTGATCATAGCTGTCTGGAGCATTGGCATCATCTGCTGGATCATCTGATATTCAAGCTCGATGCCTGGCATTGGCTCTGCCTGAAGGTAGTGGCGCTGTATCTCTCTTACATACTGATTGTTCTTGCGCTTGTCACGCTCATTGTAGGCATTCTCATACTGCGAGAGCATCTCTGCCTTGACGCGCTCAATCTCTGCTTCGGTAAAGCCGTACTGAACTACGCTGAGCAATACGCCCATGGCTGCCTCCATACCCTTCTTCCACTCGTTGTCCTTGAATACGACGTCAAGCTCGAAGGCATCCTTGGTCTTGGCAAGCAGGTAGTCACCGAAATCGGTGCTTGCGCCGAAGTAAGGAGCATCTGCCTTAAGCACGAGCTCCTGCAGACGCTGGTTTAGGGCGCTGGTTACGATATTCTCAATCACGTCGGTCAGATAACCCATCTGTGTCAGATGCATGTCATCTGGCATCTTGTCGCTCTTGTAGCAGATGAGCAACACATTCTGTGACTGCTCAGGGTCACTGGCTACGGCTACGAGTGGCTGCTCGTTATCCTCTACTGGATAGTACACACGCTCAGGTGCACCCTCTGGTACATGAATGTCGCTCCAGAGCTCGGTAATCTTCTTCTCTACATCATCCACATCCACATCGCCTACGATGAAGATGCCCTGCAGGTCAGGACGATACCATGCGCGGTAGTAGTCACGCAGCTCCTCTGGCTTGAAGTCATCCACTACGCCCAGATGATTCTCACCCAAGGTCTTACCGATTGGCATACGGTCATTGTAGCGGTTGTTTGGCAGCAGCTTTGGCAGGATGGTGTCATACATACGCAGCATTGGAGAGTTGCGTGTACGCCACTCCTCATGGATCACGCCGCGCTCGCTCTCTATCTCATCATCCTCAAGGGCGATGTAGCCGCTCCAGTCGTGAAGGATGAGCAGACAGCTGTCCACGATGCCAGGATGCTGGGTTGGGTCAGTAGGAACGTCTGAAATGTTATAAACCGTCTCATCAATGCTGGTGTAGGCATTTACGTTTGTGCCGAACTTTACGCCGTGGCGCTGCAGATAGTCAAGCATGTTCTTGCCAGGGAAGTTCTTGGTACCGTTGAATGCCATGTGCTCCAGGAAGTGGGCAAGGCCGCGCTGGTTGTCCTCCTCAAGCACCGAACCTACACGCTGTGCAATGTAGAACTCTGCATGCTGCTCCGGGAGGTCATTGTGACGGATGTAATAGGTAAGTCCGTTAGGCAGCTGACCATAACGAACTGCCGGATCAAGTGGAAGTGGCGGCATCTGTGGCATCATCTGCTGTGCCGTAACCGTGGCACCTCCTACCAGACAGAAGGCAGCCACAAACGAGGAAAGGAATTTCTTCATTTCAGTAAGTTAAAAATATAGGTTAATAATTAAATGAGGAATTGGCTTGAGATTGGCTCATTGTTCATCACGCGGCGGATGGTTTCGGCAAAGAGTACCGAAATGGTCAAAGTCTTCACCTTCGGGCAAGAGCCGCGGTAAGGGATTGAGTCAGTAAACATAATCTCCTTCAGCGCTGATGACTCTACGCGCTCGCTGGCAGGGCCGCTCATCACACAATGGCTGGCACAGGCACGTACGCTGCGCGCACCCTTCTCCATGATCAGGTTAGCTGCCTTGGTGATGGTGCCGGCGGTATCCACCATATCGTCAATAAGAACAACATCCTTGCCCTCTACGTCACCGATGATGAACATCTCGCCGATTGAATTTGGCTTGTCGCGATGCTTGTCACACATTACCATTGGCACATTGAAGTACTTGGCGTAGGTATAGGCGCGCTTCGAACCGCCTGCGTCTGGTGATGCGATGCAGAGATTGTCCACACCCACCTCATTGGCGATATAAGGCATAATTACGCTCGAAGCATAGAGATGATCTACAGGTACGTCGAAGAAACCCTGAATCTGATCAGCGTGCAGGTCCATCGTGATCAGTCGGTCAATGCCTGCCTTTGAGAGCATGTCTGCTACAAGCTTTGCTCCGATGGCTACACGTGGCTTGTCCTTTCTGTCCTGACGTGCCCAACCGAAATAAGGAATGACTGCGATGATCTGAGCTGCAGAAGCTCGCTTGGCAGCATCAACCATCAGGAGGAGCTCCATCAGATTGTCAGCACTTGGGAAGGTGCTCTGCACAAGGAATACATGTTTTCCGCGGATTGACTCCTCAAATGACACACCAAACTCGCCGTCAGCGAACGTCTGAATTATCATATTACCCAGTGGACAGCCAAGGCTGGCACATATCTTTTCAGCCAGGTAGCGTGAAGCACGACCCGAGAAAACAAGGAAATTGTTGTTCATAAAATATTCTAATGTTTTTTGGAATCTACGTTTTTTTTACAAAAACCTGTGCAAAGATACTCTTTTAAACAATACAATGGAGAAAAAATAGAGGGAAAAAGCGAAAAAAATCGCTTCTCCCCTCTTTTGTATCGTTTTTTGACGTCATTCAGTAGCAAATTCACCTTATTTCCCGCAAATTCGCAGTACGATTGCGTCGTAGGCAGGCACGGTTACCTTCATCGGCTGTGTGGTGTCATGTTGCACAAAATCCCAGGCGCCTGACATCAGGTTCTCTATGTGACGGCGCTTTGGCTTGATGCCCACATAATCCCACGCCTCCTGCGGGATGTTGACCGAAATCTGCTGCTCCTCCCCCTGGAAATTTGCCACCACCAGGCACACCTCATTCTTAGAGTGGCGCAGGAAGCTGAATGTGCGGTGGATGTTGTACTCCGGATTGTCATAATTGCAGTAGGTCAGATCGTAGAAGCCGCCCTCTCGCAGCGCCTCATTCTCATTGGCAAGTTCGAACACTTTTGTGTAATACTCGCGCAACTCACGCATCTGCTTGGGCAGCTGATGTCGGCGCCAAAGTGCCTTCTTGCCGCGCCACTGCCTTACTGTCTCTACTGACCAGTAGTCAAAGATCGTGGTGCGTCCGTCTCTGCCTGAATAGCCCTCCTGATCCATGCCACGTTCGCCCAGTTCCTGGCCGAAATAGTTCATGAATGGGCAGGTGTTCATCAGCGCGCTCACTACCAATGCCGGACGTCCCTTGATAGCGTCGCCGGCAAAAAAGTCGCTCGCCAGTCGCTGCTCGTCATGATTCTCTAGGAAGTTGAGCATGTGCTCCTGTATGCCGTTCAAGCTCTGCCATACCTTCGTGATGGCGCTGGCTGACTCCCTGCACTCCACAATGGCACGCAGCGTGTCATAAAGGCCTACCTTATCATACAGATAGTCAAAGCCGCCATACTCAATATAACTTCGGTAAATGGCTGGCTCATAAATCTCTGCTATGAAGATGATCTCCTTGTTTACCTCCTTTACCTGCGGGATTACCCAGTGCCAGAAATCCACCGGCACCATGAATGCCATGTCACAGCGGAATCCATCCACACCCTTCTGTGCCCAATAGATCAGGATGTCTCTCATCTTGAACCATGTATCCGGTATTGGGTCAAAGCAGTTGCGCCCGCCACCCAAGTAGTCAACGCCGTAATTCAGCTTCACCGTCTCATACCAGTCATTCCTTCCTGGCCAAGGATGGAACACATCATTACCCGTAGCGCGAGCAGGACTCTCCACGTAAGGCTCAAAATTCCTCACTCCACATTCCTCACTCCCAATTATATTCTCCAGGTGCAGCTGCTCGCCGCAGTAGTAGAAGTTATTCTGTGGGTTGAAGTGGTGGCTTGTAATGTCCGCCTCTCCTAGATCCTTCACGCCCTCCGGACGCGTTACGCTCTGATAGTGACGAGCCACGTGATTCGGCACAAAGTCAATGACCATCTTGAGCCCTACGCGATGCGTACGCTCCACGAGCTCATCAAATTCATCCATTCGCCTGGCAGGATTGTCCGCCAGGTCACATGACACGCTGTAGTAATCGCTGATGGCGTAAGGCGAACCAGCCACGCCCTTCAGCACCTGTGGATTCTGTCGCGGGATGCCGTACTGCGAATAGTCAGTAGCCGAAGCCTGCTGCAAGAGTCCTGTGTACCAGATGTAGTTACAACCCAACTGCTGGATGCTGCGCAGAGCCACCTCCGTGAAGTCGCTCATTTTGCCACACCCATTCTGCTCAATCGTGCCGTTGGGCACACACGAATTATTGCCATTGCCAAAAAGACGGACTATTGCCTGATAGATGATAATCTTGTTTTTCATTGTCTATAGAGTAATGTGTATCCATGGATTTTGCGATACACCTAAAACAGCGCGAAGATACTGAAAAAAAGTGAAACAACCAACCAAAATTGCCAAAAACTTTACCACTAAATGCCGCACAACATATTTTTAAGCCCTTTTTCTTCTCTTTTTGCTCCAAAAATTTGCTTTTATCATATTTAAGCGCTATCTTTGCACCCGCATTTTCATCATGACCTCACGTCAGTTCTGCATGAAATGTAAGGGCCCAGATGGTGGAATCGGTAGACACGAGGGACTTAAAATCCCTTGACCATTACGGTCGTGCGGGTTCGACCCCCGCTCCGGGTACAACACATCTTTTCGCGAGACTGTAAATCAACGATTTACAGTCTCGTTTTCTTATTTCTGCGGATTATTTGCGGATTTTTTTATATTTTTGAGGTCAATTTTGCGGATTGCAAACCGCAGTTTACGTTTTATAATATCAGTTTCTAGTTTTTAATCTTTCCTTACTGGCATTACTTCGGTTCAAAGTTATACTCCATTTTTGAATATCTATTCCAATTTATCTGCGCATTTTTACTATCTATTGTCCATTTACTATTTCTTCTACACATTATTTTATTATTATAACTGGTTAAAAATAGAGGGTGAACCACATAAACCATTATAGACCAAAACAACCATATCAAACCATCCATAACCTATGCGAACCTAATCTAACCATGCTGAACCAGGAAGAACCAGATTGAACCTGTAAAATTAGAGTTCTCTTTACATCATGATGAGCAATTTGTAAACTATCTTTACAGTGAATGTAAAGAAACCTTACACTTTTACATTATCTTCAAAATAGAATTTTACTGATTATCAAAACGATGTGATTTTTGGCATACTATTTGTATATTTTTTTAATGTAAACAAAAGTGTAAAGTCAAAAATGAAAATTAGATTTTCAAATTTTATAATGGCATTGTTGCTCCTCGTCTGGTTCCATAGTGGAGCATGGGCTCAGGTGCAATCAAACCAAACGATGTCGCTACATGACTGCATGGAATATGCCATCAGCCATTCTACAAAGATGCGGATCGAGGCAGCGAATCGAAATGATGAGCAATGGCAGAGACGCCAGTCGATCATGCAGGTGTTCACACCAAATGTAGATGCTCAGACCTACGCCTACAACCAGTATGGCCGAAACCTGGATCCTGAGACGAACACCTATAATTCAGTGACCCCCTTCCATAATGGCTATAGCGTTAGCGCAGGCATTACCCTATTCGATGGTTTCAAGTCAATCAACAACATGAGATTGGCTTCAACCATGGTAAAGTTGGGACGGAGCAAGGAACAACAGACCGAGGATCAGATCTGTCTTGCCACGATGGAGGCGTACTACAACGTGGTCTATTACACAGAACTCGAAAAGGTACTGACCGAGCAAGTCGGAACGGCAAAGTCGGCAAGAGACAAGGCTGTCCGTCAGGAGGAATTAGGACAGAAAGGACATGCAGATGTCCTGCAGATGGAGTCAGAGCTGGCACAGAAAGAGTATCA
>JAZLJN010000062.1:0-6317 GCA_045617885.1 Bacteroidales bacterium
GCTTCAAGGGCGGCGACCGTCTTAACATCGAACTTCCTGCTGTTCAGCGTCAGTTCCTCAAGAAACTGCACGAGGCTGGCAAGAAGGTTGTCTTCGTCAACTTCTCCGGTTCTGCCATGGCTATGGTACCAGAGCTCGAGAGCTGCGATGCCATCCTGCAGGCTTGGTATCCAGGCGAGCAGGGCGGACAGGCTATCGCTGACGTGCTCTATGGCGACTATAATCCATCGGGCAAGCTGCCAATCACCTTCTACAAGAGCATCAAACAGCTTCCTGATTTCCAGGATTATTCTATGAAGGGCCGCACCTATCGTTATATGACCGAGGAACCACTCTTCCCATTCGGCTATGGTCTGAGCTATACACAGTTCAACGTTGGTCAGGCAAGCCTCTCGGGCAACAAGCTCCAGTCACAGCTCATGACCATGGACATTCATCCTGACGGAAAGAAGCGCCCATGCCTCACCCTCACAGTGCCAGTCACCAACACGGGTAAGCGCGCTGGAACCGAAGTGATTCAGATCTACGTTCATCGCACTGCAGATGCACAGGGTCCACGTAAGAGCCTGCGTGAGTATGCACGTGTCACCCTCAAGCCAGGCGAGACCAAGAATGTAGAGTTCCTCCTGGACATTGATTCGTTCGAGTCATTTGATGAAAACACCAACACCATGCGCCCACTCCCTGGCCAGTATGAGGTCTTCTATGGCACCAGCTCGGCTGACAAGGATCTGAAGTGCGTGGATGTAACTCTTCTCTGATTTTCCTTAATCCCAAACATTCCGCATAATGAAAAAACTACTTATACTTACCCTCGGCCTGGCTGCCTTCTCCGCAGTCCAGGCAGAGGCACAGAATCTCTGCATCAAGTATTCCACTACAGCCAAGCATGACAACATCTGGGATGATCAGGCAAGCTATACGCTCACCACACCGATGACCACTGGCTTGGACTATACATTCTCCCTCAAGGCAAAAGCCACTGAGAACTGTTCGTTGGCTTTCTGGCCAATCTGGACCTCCAGCCCTGACCGCAATGAATGGGGCAACAGCAATGCCGTACAGTATCTGGCTACCTATGATGTGACTACCGAATGGCAGACACTCACCTGGCAGTTCAAGGCAAGTTATGACCTGGACCGGCTTGATCTCGACTTTGGCGGACTCAATGGCAGCATCTGCTTTGATGATGTTCGCCTCGTTGCTGACGGAGTGAGTGTCAACATGGTCTTCAACGGTTCGTTTGACCAGAACTCTACTGATGGCTGGAGCACCCAATCAGCTTACAATGGTACATCCTTCCAGATTGCCGATGCCGGAGCTTCAGCTGATGGCTGGATTTCACCAGAGCTCTCGTTCATCGTACGTGACGTAACTCATAACGATACCGAAGCCGAACTTATCGCTGGCGCAGGTCCTGACGGACTCGATGCCATCAAGGTAGTGGGTAAGACCAGCCCTGCAGAGGAGTGGGACACCCAGTTCTTCGTCTATACACCAGACAAGGTGTGGAAGTCAGGCGAGAAGTACCGCTTCCACATGTGGTACAAAGCCAATAAGGCAATCGGTACCGATACGCAGGTGCATGCCGCTCCTGGCGACTATCTGCACTGGAGCATGCTCAATCCTAATCCGGAATTCACAACCGAATGGCAGGAGAAGACCTGGGAGGGACTTATCCCAGCCGAAGGAGCAGGCAGACAGCAGACGATTGCCTTCAATCTCAACAAGAACAAGAACTCTGACCCATCATTCAGCTACGAATATTACTTTGCCGGAATCACTTGGGAGGCTTTCCCACAGGATGAGCCATCAGAACCGGAGATTCCTGACACCTGGGAGTTCGTAGAGCAGGGTGATCCTAACTTCCACATCTACCTTTGCTTCGGCCAGAGTAATATGGAGGGCAATGCACAACCAGAGTCGCAGGACTACGTAGGCGTACCAGACCGCTTCCAGATGATGGCAGCCGTCAACTTCAGCAATCCGCAGCGCACCATGGGCGAATGGTACACCGCCACGCCGCCTCTCTGCCGTCAGGGCACAGGTCTCACTCCTGCCGATTATTTCGGCCGCACACTTGTAGAGGAATTGCCAGACGTCAAGGTAGGCGTAATCAACGTAGCCGTGGGTGGTGCAAAGATTGAACTTTACATGGAAGAGTTCAAAGATGCCTACATCGCCAGCGAGGCTTCCTGGTTCCAGAACTACTGTGCACAGTATGGCAATGATCCATTCGGCCGCCTCGTAGAGATGGGCAAGAAGGCACAGCAGGTAGGCACCATCAAGGGTATCCTCCTGCATCAGGGCGAGTCGAACAACGGCGAGGCAACCTGGTGTGGCAAGGTGGCAAAAGTCTATAACCGACTCTGCTATTATTTAGGTCTTGACCCAGCCAAGACTCCACTTCTTGCCGGCGAGACCCTCTACGCCAATCAGGGCGGTGGCTGCTCATGGCACAATCAGGCAGCTCTGCCTCACCTCAAGGAGCATGTTGAGAATTCATACGTCATCTCTGCTGAAGGCATTCCTGGCAACGGTGTAGATGCATGGCACTTCTCTGCTGAAGGCTACCGCATCCTCGGCAAGCGCTATGCTGACCAGATGCTTGAGATCCTGAAGAATGAGTCAGCACTGGAGTCAGTCAACGCCGAGCAGCCACAGTCAACGCTCATCTTCAACGCAGCCGGTCAGCGCTGCACCGAAGCATCTGCTCCAGGATTCTATATCAGCAATGGTAAGAAGATCGTAATCCGATAAGACCTCCTGTGGAGTCCAGTTCTGCACTCGCTCCACTTTTCTCCAAAATAAAGCGAAGGAAATCATCATGCAATAGCATAAATGATTTCCTTCGCTTCTTTATTCAAACCAGAATACCAGTGAGACACCCGTATTGCGTGCCGAAAGGATGGCATCAGTGAATGGGCTGAGTGACTGGTCTTTCAGTTCACGCCTCTCATGGTCAATCATATCACGCAGACCTACATTGAAGCGAAGCTCAGGTGCGAACTTGAAGAACTGCAGATAGAAGTCGCACCCCAGGCCGAAATGGAGACCGTAGTCAAAGCGCTGGAAGACAATCGGATCTTCACCCGCATGCTCCAAGTCGAAGCTGAAGTCCAGACCAGAAACCAGATAAGGACGGTAATTATTGATGCGCCGTGTACTGACCTTAAGTGACAATGGAATATCTATGCAGCTCGTCTTAAGCTGTTGCGTCCGCTCCAATACGGCGTCAGCTGACAATTCCCGATTAACGAACCTAACATTACGCTGCTGGAAACAGAACTGCGGCGTAATGCGGAAATTGATATGCTCCGTGATGGCTACGTCGCCCATCAGTCCCACCAGAAAAGAGGGATTAGCCTGCGGAGTAGTAGCCCACCAACCTTCGCCCTCCTGACTGCCCGAATGCTCAAAGGCAATATCAGGCAAGCTCAATCCCAGACAGAAGCCCCAATGGAGCAGACGCTGGTCATAATAGGGCAGATTCCTGATTTTCTGTTTCTGTGCCAAAGCCGACGGAGCCGTCAGCAGAAAAAGAATCAGAAAAAGGATAAAAGAGCGTACATTTTTATTCATTTTTTTATAGAAATTACAGGCAGTAAACCCATTCTCAATAATCCTAAAACGAAAATGAAATGCATTTATTGTTTTTTTAAACCTATACTTTGCAAATAAGCAGCAATTTTACATTTTTTTGGAATTTAACGGATGATTTTACCATTTTTTTGGACAACGGATTTAAAAACGCAGTACCTTTGCAGCGCAAAAAAGCAAAAAAATTATTTAAGGTAAAAAATAATCAATTAAAATTTTTATTAAGATGAAGAATTTGGTTCTTTTCGCAGGTATTCTTGTTGCAGTTAGCTTTGCATCATGTGGTAACAAGGCAGAGCAGGCTCCAGCTGAAGAGGCTGAGACTGTTGCAGAGCAGGTATGTGAGGCAGTTGATTCTTGCTGCCAGATGGCCGACTCATGCTGCCAGATGGCTGATTCTTGCTGCCAGGCTGCTGCTGAGGCTGTTGCTGAGTAATTATCGGTTAGTTTTCAAAACCTAACAGGACAATGCGAGAGCGCGTCGAAGGGTCAAACCTCGGCGCGCTCTCTTCGCTTATGTTTCAGATCTGTCAAATCGTCGTCCAAGACACTTGGCAGCCATTTTCAAATCTTTAAATTGACGTTTGTACCTCAAAACATCAATTTCACGACCTTTAAATCCTTGTCCATGACCCTTGGCGTCCATTTCACAATCTTTAAATGGATGTTTGATAACCTAAACGTCAATTTAAAATCCGTAAAGTCTTCGTCTATGACCCTTGGCGCCCATTTTACGATGATTGAAGTTCTCTCCTTGATTTGATTCAATCATGCATACCACCGGGCGTGTGCCTTCGTGTCATTCGGCTCATACTTACGATTCTGAAGTTCGTAATCAATCTGCATGAAGTAGCAAGGCATATCACCAGCTTTCTCAAACTGCTGGATTATGTTTGCGCAAGACTCCTCCTCTTCAACTTGTTCGTCAATGAACCAGGAGATGAAGCTGCAGGTGGCATAATCATGGTCTTTCTGAGTCTGAGCAAAGATCTCTCCTATTTTGCGTGTTATCGTCTGTTCGTGGGCGAGGGCTTGCCGGAACATTTCCAATGGGGAAGACCACTCTGCCGGTACCTCGGCAATAGGAAGGAGTTTGACCTGCTGGCTTTGAGCAAGGATATACTTCTCAATCATACGGGCGTGATCAAGTTCCTCATGTGACTGAATCAGGAACCAGTTGGCAATGCCACGATAGCCGTGTGACTCGGCAAAGAGCGACATGCTACGATAGAGATAGGAAGACCAGATCTCTGCATTGATCTGCTTGTTGAGCAGCGTGTGAATAGTAGTGTTAATCATAATCATTGAGGCTTAAAATTAATATTGCTTGTCTGTAATGACGCTGCAAAGATAGCCTATCAATCCTCAATGACAAACGCTTGACATACTGATAATCAAAAGCTACGATTAGAAAGACAACTTATCACAGATTGGAGGACATCCAGCGATAAGCTTCAGCCTGGCACCTATAGTTAACCACTTAACGGAAATACTGCTTATAAATATCATAATAGTAATCCATTCGCTTGGCATCTACTATTTCTGCCATCTTATCGTGTAGTGATGGCACTTTATGGATTAGCTCAACAAGATCTGGATTATATCGCACTCCGGCATCTGCGTCAAATTCAGTAAGAACCTGACGGAACTTCTTTGTGTTGCGGTAATTACGTCCGAAATAGTCCGTGGCGGCATCTGTACAGTCACAGATGGTAAGGATATCAATCAGTAGGCGATAAGGCGAAGAGACATTGTCAAAGGAGGCAGGATAGCCGCCCTTGCCGTTATACCATTTATGATGTCCGAGCGCAATGTCAATGTATTTGTGGAAGTCAGGGTTGATGTTAAGGAGTTTAGTAGCCAGCTCTGGATGCATACGGATCAGCGCAAATTCGCTATCGGTGAGCTTACGGAAATTATTGGTCACAATGATAGGAATTATGTTCTTACCAAGGTCATGGAACATAGCTGCATTGAACATGAAAGACCGCAACTCCTTTTCATTCTTCCAAGTGTCAATGATTGTGGAACATCCGGGTACACCGTGCAATAAGTCCGGGCGGTGGTTGATGACGGCTTCAAGCAGGACATCGCAAAGACTGCTCACCATAGACACATGTGCATAGGTCTGTGGCTGCTCGTAGATAATAAATTCGTTGATATAGAAAGTATGCTCTTCAGTTGTGAGATATTTCTTGACAGCAGGCATGGTCAGGACACGCAGTTCGATGTCACTACGTTCAGTAATCAGTTTATCTTTAGGGTGGAGTGACAGGAATCTGGCAATAATCTTGAAATAATCAATCACATAGTCATGCTTCTGCTGGTCAGACAAATCTGTCAGCTCCATCAGTTCAAGGCTCGTGGAGATGGTGTTGTAGAGATTCTGTATATTTCTGTCACGACGTGAGAAGTCAATAGTTTCCACGTCCTGCAGATTTTCTACTATGCGGGTGTAAGAATCCAAGAAGGCCTGCGTAGCGTTGATTTCGCCTAATGTAGCCTGTATGAACCACTGGTCAATGAGACGGTCTGAATAGTTCATGTTCATAAACACTTCAAACTCCTTCTGGGGAATAGATCGCCTGCACCGCTTATAGTTCTTGTAGAGAGTCTTGAAGAGCTCGGTGTTGTGCTCTCCGTTAAAGATGCTGATGACCGGTGCTTTCAAGTCGAAGAGATTGCAGATCCACTCATAATATTCCGGCATATTGACG
>JAZLJN010000063.1:0-35008 GCA_045617885.1 Bacteroidales bacterium
CTTGGCCTCCGACTTGGTGTACGACTGGTGAGAATCAAGGAACAGTTGCGCGAAATGTCGAACCCTAAGCAATGAAGACTATGGAGACCAAAGATAGAAATGACGAACTGATGGAGCTGAAAGGCCAGATGGAGCTCCTGAAGCAACAGTTACATAAGAATGAGATCATTGAAGAATCGCAGATCACCGAGCTTGTCCGTAGCTATAGGCCCAGGCATCGTCGCAGGAAGATGCTATATGGCGCTTTTGTAGGTTTCTGCTCTGTGTTTGCTTTGATGAGCAACATGATAGACCACTATGAAAAATGGAGTTGGTGGGCCATTGCCCTTGTTATCTTTATGGCGCTATTCTTGATTATTGGTGATGCGATCACATATGCTGGCTATAGCTTTGCGATAAAGGATGAGCATTTGATCATTCGCAATGTGCTGCGATCTAAGGTGGCAGAGATTCCCATCAACAAAATCCGTTTCGTCGAGTTCATGGCTAATAAGAAGCAAGGCGCCCGCATCATGTATAACAAGTTTGACGACTTCTACCTCCGTGATGTGAACTATACTGAACTCATCAAAGACATACTGAAAGTCAATCCTGACATCGAGATCAGGAAAGAATTAGCATAATATAACTCTTCGACAGGTATTTCATTTGTCGAAGAGTTTTGCTACTACGATATCACGATTTGTACCTCTCTTGTACCCCTTCCTTATAACTGGCTGAAATAAAGCTACATCACTGTTCTTAGAAAGATTGTGAGCATCTTAAAGAGGTGTTTGAGATTTCAGAAATGAGTGTACTTCAGCTTGCTGAATCTATTGTGAACTTGACGGTCGATGAGGGAGACGTTGACCCGAATGGTGAATCGCAGATGTACACTCAAGTTCCTTGCTATGTGTATGATTTATATCAATGACCACGACGAGAATATTGCCCGTTGTGACATTGATGACTATTTTGACCGTCGAATCTTACGCAAGCATACGATTGCCCTGGAGAACGGAACTCACGCACTGATGAAGCGGCATCTGGTAGAGCATTCGTGCGAGGATGGCCAGGTCAATACTGAGCGCTGGCGAATTACTAACCATACCAAGAGAGAGGTGCTGGATGGTCTGAACTTGGCTACCAAAAAGGAGAATAGGGCCAACGTGACCCGCCACGAAGAGATAGTGGAGAAACCACTTTATTATAATGAACGTGTTACGAAACAGGTCAACGACCTGAAAGACCTGTTTGATGGCGAAAAGATGAAACGGGTGATGCAGCGCCTCAAAGACCGTGGTATGCGCCGTGGCTTCACCTGCCTCTTCTATGGTTTGCCAGGCACGGGTAAGACTGAAACCAGAACTTACGGAGGAACAAGCGCTTAACCTTGCCGAGAATTTCGCTTTCAGTGGTGGCCAGATTGAAAATATTGCTCGTAAACAAGCCATCTCTTCTATTCTTGCAGAAGAAGATACGCTCTCAATGGACCAAATCCGTGAGGCTTGTCGTCAGGAATCATTGCATAAGAACAAAAAACGACAGATTGGCTTCTCGGTTTGACGCAGCAGCAATGGGGATTTCGACCCAAAAACATTCGTCCCTATATTTTTTGACCATTTACTTAATAAAAAATCTTGATTTAATTTTGAGGGAAAAAGAAAATTTAGTAAATTTGTCGCTGAAAAACGCTATGTGGCGTTAATTACAGGTTATCATCCTGACTTTTGAAGAACTCAAATCCAAACATAATCAATATGCGACCAAAATCCTATTTGTCCCACATGCTGCTTGCCGGCATTCTTGGTACGTCCCTCTCGCTTTTTGCCCCTAACGTGCAGGCGCAGGATGATGTGCCTTACCTGCCCACCCCGGAAAACATGGAGTCACGAGCAGAATTCAGTGATATGAAATTCGGCATCTTCCTGCACTGGGGAATCTACAGTATGTTCGGACAAGGAGAATGGTATATGCAGAACGCCAATATAGACTGGCGCGAATATGAGAAAGCCGCTTCTGCTTTCTACCCAGCCCGTTTTGATGCCAAGACTTGGGTGGAAACCATCAAGGAATCTGGTGCCAAATATATCACCATTACCTCACGGCATCATGACAGCTTCTCTATGTTCAAGACGGCACAGTCAGACTATAACATCGTGGATGCAACGCCATTTGGCCGTGACGTGCTGGCAGAACTGGCAGAGCAGTGCCATGAACAGGGGGTGCGTCTGCATTTCTACTACTCGCACCTTGATTGGCGAAGGGAGGATTATCCTGTGGGCAGAACAGGCTTGGGCACGAAGAGAGACTTGAAGCCTAACTGGCAGACCTACCTGCAGTTCATGAAGGGGCAGCTGACGGAATTACTCACTAACTATGGAGAGATAGGTGCAATCTGGTTTGACGGCGTGTGGGATCACGATGAGGATGCCACGCCTTTTGACTGGAGTTTGCGCGAGCAATATGACTTGATACATCAGCTTCAGCCACGTTGTCTGGTGGGCAACAATCATCATCTGGCAGTCTTCCCCGGTGAGGATATCCAGATCTTTGAACGTGATGTCCCTGGTCAGAATACAGCAGGACTCTCCGGACAGGAGATCAGCCTCCTGCCGCTTGAGACCTGTCAGACCATGAACGGCATGTGGGGCTACAAGATAACGGATCAGAACTACAAGTCGGTAGATGACCTGATCCGTCTGCTGGTTAGAACAGCCGGCAAAGGCGCTAACCTGCTGCTCAATATCGGTCCTCAGCCTAACGGAGAACTGCCAGCTGTTGCTCTTGACCGTCTGAAGGGTATGGGAGAGTGGCTTGGAAAGTACGGCGAGAGCATCTATGGCACACGAGCCAGCGGAATCAAGCCTCAACCATGGGGCGAGACAACATGCAAGGATAAAACAATCTATTTGCATCTGCTCCGTCAGGAGAAAGACATCTTGTTGCTTTTAGCCAAGAAAGTGAAGCGGGTGAGTGTGCTCAACGATGGGCAGTCAGTGCCCTACAGCCAAAATAAGGGTGCGTTGGTGCTGCACGTGCCTGAACATGAGGATGTGGTGGATTACATCATTAAAATTGAGTTGCGATGATACTGGAGGTTTGTGCCTGTGACCTGGCGAGTGCCAAGGCAGCAGCGGCGGGTGGAGCACAACGCATTGAGCTGTGTAGCAATCTGGATCTGGATGGCTTGACGCCCCCTCGCGAATGGATTGTGGAGGCGCGTAAGATTGATGGCTTGAAACTGCATGTGCTGATCCGTCCCAGAGAAGGAGGATTCGTGTATGATGAGGCTGTGTTTGAACAGATGCGCCAGGAGATCCGTATGTGCCGCGAACTGGGAGCAGATGGTGTGGTGATCGGAGCTTTGACGCCTGAAGGGGACATTGATGTGGATCATCTCCGTCCGCTGATGGAGGAGGCGCAGGGGATGCATGTTACTTTCCATCGGGCTTTCGACGTGTGTCGTGATCCATTTCAGGCGCTGGAGGACATTATATCATTAGGATGTGACCGCCTGCTCACTTCGGGTCAGCAGCCTACGGCAGAGCAAGGCATTCCGCTGCTCAGAAAGCTGGTAACTCACGCCGAGGGACGTATCATCATTATGCCTGGCGCTGGTGTGAATCCCACTAATGCTGCAAAGATACTGAACGAAACGGGTGCCAATGAGATTCACTCCTCTGCCCGAAGCGTCACCGCCACCGGCGAAAAGGTTACCGATGCTGCTGTGGTGGCGGCAATTAGCAAATCTTTATCTTCTATCTCTATCCAAGAATAGTTTCTATATGAAATACACCGACCTGTTCATCGACTTTGATGATACCCTATACGATACCCACGGTAATGCGATACTGGCTCTTCAGGAGCTGTTTGTGGATTTCCATCTGGACCAGTATTTTGAGCGAATTGAGGATTTCACTGTTCCGTATTGGGAGACTAACGTGGAACTTTGGGATCAGTACGCCAAGGGATTGATTGAACGAGAATATCTGATTGTGGAGCGCTTCCGTCGTCCTCTTTCCAAAGGCTATGTATGTGAAGATGGAAAGAAGGTTCCTTTTGATCCTTCCCGTGAATATTGTCTGGAGGTGAGTGACCACTTCTTAGATCTATGCGCCTGCAAACCAGGGGTGGTGAATGGCGCGCATGAACTGGTGGCTGCATTGAAGGCTGCCGGATACCGTATGCACATCTGCAGCAATGGCTTCCATGAAGTACAGTACAGGAAACTGCGTGCCAGCGGTCTGTTGGAGGCATTCGATACAATTATCTTGAGCGAAGATGCAGGTGCCAACAAGCCGTCACGCCAGTTCTTTGATTATGCCTTCACTCAAACGGGAGCCGTGCCGGAGCAGACCCTGATGATTGGCGATAATTTCCAGACAGACATACTTGGCGCCAAGGCGGTAGGACTGGATGTGATGTTCTTCAACCGCAAGCCCAATACCTTTGTGGCGCCTGAAGCTGTGACCTACGAGATCTATTCACTGAATGAAGCACACCAGCTGCTGATTGGTAACTAACAAATCTTATTCCTATGACAGAGACACTCCAACTCTTGGCTTTCCTGTATGCCTCCATGCCGCTACCTGACAGTGTGGATTATAGCCGTGAGTATTGGCTTCAGAATATAGAATCTACCCTACAGGCACGGAAAGAGATGACCTGGGGCTCTCGGATACCAGAGCGGGAGTTCCGCCACTTCGTCTTGCCCGTTCGTGTCAATAATGAAAATCTGGATGAGAGCCGTCAGGTGTTCTATGACGAACTGAAGGAACGCGTGCAAGGCCTCTCCATGAGCGATGCCATTCTGGAGGTGAACCATTGGTGCCACGAGAAGGTGACTTACCAGCCGAGCGATGAACGTACATCCTCTCCGCTGGCAACCGTGCGAAGTGCCATTGGTAGATGCGGAGAGGAATCAACGTTTCTGGTCTCTGCTCTCCGTTCGGTGTGTATTCCTGCCCGTCAGGTCTATACCCCACGCTGGGCACATACGGACGACAATCATGCTTGGGTAGAGGCATGGGCCGACGGTGAGTGGCATTTCCTCGGAGCCTGTGAACCGGAGGCTGTGCTTGATCTGGGATGGTTCAATGCTCCTGCTTCACGCGGCATGCTGATGCACACCAAAGCATTCGGTCATTATGACGGACCAGAAGAGGTGATGGAGCAGACAGCTTGCTATACGGAGATTGATGTGACTGCCAACTATGCCCCTGTGGCAAAAGCCTACGCCAAGGTAGTGGACACTGAAGGAAAGGCAGTGAAGGCTGCCAAGGTGGAATTCAAGATCTATAACTATGCTGAATTCTATACCGTTTCGACCAAAGAGACGGATGCCAATGGCGTGACCTATATGCAGGCTGGCAAAGGTGACTTGGTGGCGTGGGCATACAAGGATGGTCGGTATGGATTCTCTCGTTTCCCGGTAAGCGAGGGGGATACGATAGAAGTGATCCTGAACCATAAGGCGGGAGAAACCTATAGCTTCGATATGGAGATTGTACCACCCAAGGAGCGAAATACCTTGCCTCCTATGACCGAAGCCCAAAGGCAGGAGAATGCCCGCAGGCTGGCAGTGGAGGATTCGATCAGAAACGCTTATGTGGCATCTTTCCCTGATTCGTATGACTTGCCTTTGGATGACGATGGACTTTATGCCAGAGCCTCACTTGCAGAGCGGTCAGAACGCCTTGTCAAAGCATCAAGAGGAAACTATCAGACGGTGATTGACTATCTGCAATCCGTATCGCAGAAGAGTATTCCCCTACTTGGACTGAATCTGCTTGAATCATTGTCTGCCAAAGACCTGCGCGATGTGCCACGTGATGTGCTCGAAGATAATACCAACTGGAGTTTGCTCCCAGCGCTGCTCTATGATAAGCAATGTCCAGACTCAATATTTACACATTATATTTTATGTCCGCGTGTGGCTAACGAACGGCTCACACCATATCGTTCACAGTTCTTCGAAGCTATGGGTGCTCACACCCTGGAGCAGATAGAGCGTGTGTTCATGAAACACTGGACGGAAGGGGCCGAGGCGTTGGTGCGCTGGGTGAGTGACAGCATCCGGATTGACACGGAGCATAATCCGCAGCAGCTCTGCATGTCGCCATTGGGCGTGTACAGGCATCGTGTGACTGATAGCCACTCGCGTGATATCTTCTTCGTAGCAATGGCGCGAACCTTCGGCTTCCCATCACGCATTGACCCAGTGACGGGGAAGGTGCAGTATATGGTAGTAGGAGAGTGGCAGTGGAAGGATGTAAGTTTCGACCGGGCTGATGAATGCGCCCAGCAAAAGGGGCAAGGTCCGTATATGCTGCTTTACGAACCGGATGGCTACCTGACCGATCCGAAATACTACACACACTTCACGCTGTCAAAGATTGAGAATGGCCGTCCCAAACTATTGAATTTTGGTGAAGAAGATACATGGAGCAGTATTTTTACCTTCGAGAATAATCGCGTTATTAATCTGGATGAAGGAGATTATCTGCTTACTACAGGCACTCGTATGGCTGATGGAAGCGTGCTTGTGCACTTGGAAGTAGAGCATGTAGATAAGGAATCCATCTCAACGGAACTGTTGAATATGCGTCACGCCGAGGAGGGCTTGCAGGTGATTGGTTCGCTCAATGCCGAACATCTGTACAAGGATGAGGTAAAGGGCAAATGCTCGATTCTCTCTACTACGGGACGTGGTTTCTACGTACTGGGTGTCATAGCTCCGAATAATGAGCCAACTAATCATACTTTGCGTGATATTGCCCAGTACCGTGAAGCATTGGACGAGTGGGGTGGAACCCTGCTGTTGTTATTCCGCAATGAGGATGAGGCCGCCCGCTTCCGCAAGGAGGAGTTCCCGGCATTGCCAAAGAAGACAGTTTTCGGCATTGATCATACTGGAGCCATACTCAATGAGCTGACACGTGAGTTGCACCTTGCAGGACAGAATCTGCCCGAACAACCATCCATCCCTCCTGTATCCATTGCACCGGGATATCCTATCTTCGTCATTGCCGATACCTTTAACCGCATCGTCTTCTGTTCAGAGGGCTATACCATCGGTCTGGGCGAGCGGCTGGTGAAAGGACTTATAAAGTTAAAAAGTTAAATAGTTAAAAAGTTAAATAGTTTATTTTGCTCTTTCGGCAAAAAGTATTATCTTTGCCACTCAAATCCGAAAAAAACATCCTTCATGGAACCTTTTGCCCACCTGCACGTACATACAGAATTCAGTCTTCTTGACGGTCAATGTAAGATTGGCCGTCTGTTTGATAAGGCAGCCGCTGACGGTATGCCTGGTTTTGCCATCACTGATCATGGAAACATGTTCGGAATCAAGGACTTTTTTGATATTTCGAACAAGAAGAACAAAGATAGAGAGAAAGAGGGCTTGCCTAGAATCAAGCCAGTCTTTGGCTGCGAGGTGTATGTGGCTCGTCGCGGACTGGAAAAGAAAGAGGGTAAGCAGGATATGAGCGGCTGGCACCTGATACTGCTGGCAAAGAATAAGAACGGCTACCAGAACCTGATTAAAATTGTTTCTGTTGGCTGGGTGGACGGCTATTATATGCGTCCGCGTATTGACCATTCGGTGCTTGAGAAATACCATGAGGATATTATCTGCTGCTCTGCCTGTCTGGGTGGAGAGGTGCCTCGCAAGTTTGAGGATGGTGATCTGGAAGGGGCTGAGGAGGCAATCCTGTGGCATAAGCAGCTGTTCGGTGATGATTATTATCTCGAACTCCAGCGCCATCCATCGAAGGAGCCTCTGTTCAATCCTGATTGTATAGTTAAGCAGAACAGGGTGAACCCTTGGCTGATTGAGATGGCTCATAAGCATGACATCAAGCTGATCTGTACGAATGATGTACACTTTGTGGACGAGGAAAACGGTGAGGCTCATGACCACCTCATCTGTCTTAATACTGGAAAGGATCTGGATGATCCGAACCGTATGCGCTACACCAAGCAGGAATGGTTCAAGACTACGGCTGAAATGAATGAGCTGTTTGCCGATGTGCCGGAGGCGCTGCGCAACACGACTGAAATCATTGACAAGTGCGTGGAGTATGACATCGAGAACGGACCAATCATGCCTAACTTCGAGATTCCTGCAGAGTTCGGTCTGGAGGAGGAGTATCGTCAGCGCTACACGGAGCAGATGCTCTTCGATGAAATGACACAGGATGAAAATGGCAATGTGGTTCTGTCAGAAGAGGATGCGCGGAAGAAGTTCAAGAAACTTGGTAATGGCGACATCAATAAGGTGGTGCGCATCAAGTTTGAGGCTGATTACCTGCGTCATCTTACTTTGCAGGGCGCTCGTGACAACCATTACCTCATCAAGGAATATGGGTATGAGGGCGACTCCATGGCGCAGCCGATGACGGATGATGAGATTATAGCCGCTCTGCGTCCTGACGTATGGGAACGTATCAAATTTGAGCTTCATATCATGAAGACGATGGGTTTCCCAGGCTACTTCCTTATTGTGAGCGACTTCATACGTGCATGCCGTGAAGAACTTGGCGTGAGTGTAGGTCCTGGACGTGGTTCGGCAGCAGGTTCGGCAGTGGCATATTGTCTCGGCATTACGAAGATTGACCCTATCAAATATGACTTGCTGTTCGAACGTTTCCTGAATCCTGACCGAATCTCATTGCCTGATATTGATACGGACTTTGATGATGACGGACGTCCGAGGGTGATTGAATGGGTGCAGGATAAGTATGGCGCTGACCGTGTGAGCCACATCATCACCTACGGTACGATGGCTACAAAGATGGTCATTAAGGATATGGCGCGTGTGGAGAAGGTGCCCATTCCAGAGGCTAACCGACTGGCTGCTTTGGTACCAGACCGTATGCCAGAAGAGAACGGAAAGGCGCTGAAATGTAACCTGAAGAACTGTATTAAGGTTGTCCCTGAACTGCGTGAGGCTTGTGATAGTCCGGATCCGCATATCCGCAACGTGATGAAGCTGGGACAGATGCTTGAAGGTAATGTACGTGGTACGGGCGTGCATGCTTGTGGCATGATCATCGGTCGAGATCCTATTGATACAGTTGTGCCAGTATCTGTGGTAGATGATCATGGAACAAAGCTGCTCGTGACTCAGTATGACGGCCATGTGATAGAATCTACGGGTCTGATCAAGATGGACTTCCTGGGACTCAAGACGCTGGGCATTATCAATGAGGCGCTTGACAATATCAAGGAGACAACGGGCATAGAGATTGACATTGACCATATACCGATTGATGATGAACTGACCTATAAGCTGTTTGCTTCGGGCAGAACCGTTGGTACGTTCCAGTTTGAGTCTCCTGGTATGCAGAAGTATCTCAAAGAACTACAGCCTGACTGTATCGGCGATATTGTAGCCATGAATGCCCTCTATCGTCCGGGCCCAATGGACTATATCCCTGCCTTCATTGCCCGTAAGAACGGCAGAGAACCGATCACCTATGATATCCCGGTGATGGAGAAATACCTGAAGGATACTTACGGCATTACGGTCTATCAGGAGCAGGTGATGCTTCTTTCTCGCTTGCTGGCTGACTTTACCCGTGGTCAGTCTGATGCTTTGCGTAAGGCGATGGGTAAGAAGAAGAAGGATATTGTTGACCAGATGAAACCGATGTTCATCGAAGGCGGAAAGAAGAATGGTCATGATCCGAAGATACTCGAGAAGATCTGGGCTGACTGGGAGAAATTCGCTTCGTATGCTTTCAATAAGAGTCATGCGGTCTGCTATGCATGGGTTGCTTACCAGACAGCATACCTTAAGGCGCATTATCCGGCAGAATACATGTCGGCAGTACTTTCCCGTTCGCTGAACAACGTCACCGAACTGGCAAAGCAGATGGACGAATGCCGTGCTATGGGACTTGCGGTCAAGGGTCCGGATATCAACTTGTCACGCGAGCGCTACAGCGTGGATGCCGAGGGCGCAGTCCGCTTCGGTCTGGCTGGTATTAAAGGACTGGGAGAGGGTGCATCAGAGGCAATAGTTAGAGAAAGAAAGGCTAACGGCCCGTTCAAGGATATCTTTGATCTGGTAGAGCGTGTAGAGTCAGGCGCCATCAACCGCAAGGCACTCGAATCTTTGGCTCTGTCTGGCGCATTTGACTCATTCGGTCAGATCACCCGTGAGCAATATCTCGGCGTTAATGCTCGCGGTGAGGCCTTCCTGGATCAGGTGGTAAAGTATGGACAGAAGTTCAAGGCTGACAAGGAGAGCAATGAGGCCTCTCTCTTTGGTGACATGGAGGATATGGCTATTGAGATAGCTCATCCAATGCCGCCTGAAGCAGATAACTGGAGTACCCTTGAGCGACTGAACAAGGAAAAAGAACTTGTGGGTCTGTTCCTCTCGGCTCACCCGCTGGATGAATATAAACTGGTGCTTCAGTATGCCTGCAATACAACAATGGCTGAACTGGAGTCCATTCCGAATCCAAGAAGCAAGGAGGAACAGGATGCTAAACTACGTGAACTGGCAGAGAAACCCGCAGAACTGGAACGTATCAGTAAGCTGCAGGGACGCGAGATCACTTGCGGCGGTATAGTCACAGGTTGGCGTGAAGGTACATCCAAGTCGGGAAATCCTTACGGCATCCTGACTATCGAAGACTACTCGGGTAAGCATGACTTCGTATTGTTCGGCCAGGCTTATCCTCAATGGCGAGGCTTTGGCAAGGAGGGAATGTACCTCTTTATACAGGCAAAGTACCAGCCTAAACGTTTTGTGAGGGAGGTGCGTTCAATCTTCGATGTAGAGTTTACTATCGGAACGATTCGTCAGCTCAATGAGGTGGCTGATACATTGCTGCAGGATCTGACCATTGTGCTTGATGTGCAGAATCTCTCTGTTTCAGGCATTCAGATGATGTCTGATGCCATAGCAAGTTGTGAAGGAAAAGGAAATGCTACTTCCGCTGCTCCAGCTAATTCCGGACTCTTCTTTGAAGTGCAGGACTCGACCAATAATTACTCTGTACGTCTCTATAGCCGACAGCAGAAGGTCAATATTACCCCTGAACTCGTAGATCTGCTCAAGAGTCAGGAGGGTGTGTCATGTAAGATTAATGGCATCCTGGTCGATGATCATAACGTACAGTCAGAGATCGAAGAGGATGCCATGGAGGCAGTTGAAATGCTGCCTGATGATTAAGCGGGGAGTGACTGGTCAGCGTTTGGTGGAGGATAGCATGCCACAAGCAGCATAGATGTCCTCCCCTCGGCTGGCACGTATTGTGGCGGTCAGTCCGTGTTCGTTGAGAATATCTCTGAACTTCTCCATTTGCTTCAAGTCAGAGGTATGCAGCTCAACATCTGGTATAGCATGGAATCTGATCAGATTGACCTTGCATTCCAACCCTTTGAGCAAAGAAATCAGTGCATGTGCGTGCCGAGAATCGTCATTTAGTCCGCGGAAGACAATGTATTCAAAGGTCAGATCACGCTGGTGGCTCCAGTCATAAGTGTGCAGAAGTTCCAGAACGGAAGTGATAGGGTAGGCCTTCTGTACTGGCATCAGCTTCAGGCGCTCATCCTCAAACGGAGAGTGAATGGAGACTGCCAGATTGCATAAACTCTCATTCAAGAAGTCCGGCAGGTGCTTCATCTGTCCGATGGTTGAAACGGTGACTCGTTTCGGACTCCATGCTAAGCCCCATGGAGCGGTGATAATCTCTAATGCCTTCTTTACCTCTTCCCAGTTGTCGAGCGGTTCTCCCATTCCCATAAAAACAAGATTTGTGAGACTCTTACTCTCCGGAATAGCAAAAATCTGGTTCATTATCTGATGGGCAGTGAGCTGTCCGTTGAATCCCTGTTTGCCAGTCATGCAGAAATAGCAGTTCATCTTACATCCAATCTGTGAGGAAACACAGAGTGTAGCTCGATCACGGTCAGGAATATATACGGTTTCAATATGCTTGCCGGCCGGAGTGGCGAAAAGATAGCGGATAGTGCCATCCTTTGAGATGGCAGCGTCTGAAGGATCTTCATATCCAATAGTATAACCGGCTTCGGTCAGTTTGGCGCGGTTGGCAAGCGAGAGATTCGTCATCTCGTCAATCGTCCTTGCCCTCTTTTCATAAATCCACTGCGCAATCTGCTTGGCGGTGAATTTAGGCATTCCCTGACTTGTAACGATATCTTGCAGTTCGGCAAGTGTTTTTCCTAATAGTTTTTCCATGTCACTCTAAAAAAGAAATTCACCACCCTCGCTACAGAAATGTCTGTGTCACGCGGGTGGTGATATCGTTTATCTCAACCCTTTAGTTGAGCGAAAGCGCAGATTAATAGAAGCTGATACGGTTGTCCTCAATCTCAGCATTGCTCTCGAGTACCATGAGAGGAGCCTGGCTAAGCTGAGCATAGTCGCGTGAGCGAGCCACAGTCTGGAGGCGAGCAGCCTCGTCATACTCAAGTCCCTTGTTGTTCTTGTTGATTACCTGAAGAGCAACTACTGAATTCTTGCCAGCTACAGTTACTACCTGACCCTCCTGTGCCTTCAGAGCAGCCTCAAATACCTTTGGCTCTGCACCAAGACCTACCACAGTGTTGAGGTTGAAGTTTACGAATTGAGCAGTGTCAATCTTAGCGTTGAACTCTGAGGCATAGCCGTTGAGACTCTTGTCGCTTACAGCATTGAACTTCTCTGCCAGATACTCAACCTTCTTGATAGGAGATACATAGAGCTGAGCAATCTGCTTGTAGAAGGTAGTGTCGTTAAGGCTCATGTATTCCTTCTCAACGTCGCCCTGGATGGCAATAACGAGAAGATTGTCATTCTCACCGGTGGTCTCAAAGATTTCGCTGACATCACCCTTATTGCCTGTGAAAGCGAAGCGGACAGCCTGACGAGCATCCTGAATGCCACCAACGTTGTAAGAGGTCTCATAAACGGTGGTGGGCATCAAATTGTAACCAGCGCTGCGAGCGCTGTCGCTCATTGCCTTGATGGTCTTGTTGTCAGAAAGGAAGCGGTTGAGCTTACCATACTCCTCGCTACGGGTGCGGCTTGAAGGAATAACCTCGTTGGTATAAACAGCAACCTTAGCCAAAGCAACTGGAGCAGACTTGCCGGTAACCTTGCAAACGATGTTAGCACCATTAATTTCCTTCTGGAACATCTGGCCCTTAGCAGTGTTGCGGATCTCGTTGCGAACCCCATTGCCGAATGACTGCAATGCCTGAGCGTCAACCATCCAACCTACATACTTCTGCTGGGTAGAGTAAGACTCAAGTGCCTCATTGACATCAGAAGCCTTAGCAAGAACCTGTGCGATGCTGTCAGCCTCCTCCTTAGTCTGGAGAACAACGATAGCCACTTCAGTAGAGTCAGGAGCTACAGTCTTATCCATCAGACGAGCCATAGTGAAAGCGTTGCCATCACGATGTGGCTCAAGGATTGCACCTACAGCATTCTGCTCAACGAACTCGCGAAGCTCATCACCGATATTCTTTACCTGAACGAAAGCATCAAGGTAAGGAACTGCAGAGTTGCCGTTTACGAGCTCCTCAACGTCATCAGTAGTAGCAAACTCGTCGCGGAGAGCCTTGATATCAGCCTCAGCCTCCTCAAAGTCAAGCTCGCTTGGACGGAGAGTAACATTGATGTAGCTGATGGCACGACGGTTGGCATTCAGCTTATAGTTGCGCTTGGTGCTCTCAAAATACTTCTGAACGTCATCCTTGCTGATGTTGATCTGTGAGTCCTCTACAGTGGTAGCGGTCTGACGAACATAAGCGAATGAGCACTCGGTGTTGTCGCCATCGAAGTTGTCCTTTGCCTCAAGCTTGTTTGGCTTTACTGCTGCATTAACAAGAGCGATATACTTGTCAGCAAGACGGTGCAGGTTCACCTGATCCTCAATCTCCATCCAGTTGTTGTATGAGAAGAAAGGATTCTGCTGCTCAGCCTGTGCAAAAGCATCGTTGGTGATGAGGCTGACAAAGTAAGAGACAATCTGTGGAGTCTGCTGACCGAACATTTGCTGAAGGATAGGAGAGACGTTCTGACCCTGAATGAGCTCGTTGGTCTCCTCCTTGGTTACAGCGAAGCCGAGCACCTTGCTCTGCTCCTCAAGAAGCATCTTAGATACGATCTCATTGTAAACCTGCTGAGTGAGCTGCTGTGAAGCTGCATTGTCAAGCTCCTGACCCTGCATAGCCTTGTAGAAGTCCTGCTTGCGCTGACGTGCGGTCTCAAACTGCTCGTAAGTTACTTTCTTGCCATTGATGACTACTACCTTGTCGCGTAAGCTCTGCATCATAGAGCTTGAGCTGGTGAGCAAGTCTCCGATGATGAAGGCGGCCATAGCCAAGCCTACAATAACCAAAAGGGCAATCTGATGGTTACGGATACGTTGTAATGTTGCCATTGTTTAGTTTTGTATTTTATTTATTATTATTATTCAATTTTAGATAAGCATTATTAGCCAAAATCGACCGCGAATATACATATTATATTTTAAAAAGCGAAAAAAAAGCATGAAAAAATTGCAAAAACTGCTATCTTTTCATGCTTTATGTCAAAAAAACTATTCTTCGGTTGTCAAATTTGTCAGCTTGATAAGCTCAATTTTTGTCGCTGTTGATTTCAGAACTACCATTTTGACGTGCTCATTTTCCAGCGTTATCGTATCTCCCTCCTTCGGGATGGTCTGCAGCTGATTGAGCACCAATCCTGCCAGGGTGAGGTATTCTTCGCTCTCGGGCAGATTCAATCCTAATTCTTCGTTGAGGCGGCTTATTTCCAATCGTCCGCTTAGTTCCCATTCATGTTCCGCCGTCTGACGCTGGATGAGCTGGAGATGATCATGCTCGTCTTCTATATCACCGATGATTTCCTCAAAGAGGTCTTCCATTGTGATGACACCTGCCGTTCCGCCAAATTCGTCTATCACTGCGGCGATGCTTTTCTTATGCTCCATCAGCATCTTGAGTACCTTGGGGGCAGCCATGGTCTCTGGTACGAAAGGTATCGGGATAATCTTCTGTTGCCACTGTCTTGGTCTGCGGAACATTTCGCTCGAATGGATGTAGCCGATCAGGTTATCAATGTCCTCTTTATAGACTGGAATCTTTGAATATCCTGTCTCCACAAACAGTTTGTTGAGCTGGGAAAAAGGAGTGTCAATGCTCACCACAGTTAGTTCTGATCGGGGAATCATGCAGTCGCGTACCTTGACGTTATTGAAGTCGAGCGCGTTCTTGAAGAGTTGAAGTTCCTGGCGGTTATCATCTTCCTCGCTGTTGTTTTCGCTGTCATTGTCATTCTCATTGTTTTCGATGCCCTTCTGGACAAAGAAGTCAAGGTCCACGCGCGTCAGCGCACCCTGTTTCTCCTTGATGACAGGCATGCCACACATGCGCAGAATGCCGTGGCTGAGCATGGTGCTGAATGAAGAGATTGGCCAAAGCAGCCAGTAGATGCCCCACAGCGGAAGCGCAAATCCTCGCATCATCATGTTCGGATTGAGCTTGAAGAGGGTCTTGGGTAGGTATTCGGCAGTAATCAGTATGATAATGGTTGAACAGATGGTCTGCATGAGCACTACCGCAAAGTCATTGGATGTAATGTACTCACGCATCAGAGGCTCCAGCAGTTCAGCCATCAGCAAGCCATAGATAATGAGCGCAATGTTATTGCCCACCAGCATGGTACTGATGAATCTTTCGGAGTGATTATAAAAGTATTGTAGTATGCGGGCTGTCCATCCGCCTTCTTGCTTGTCCAGCTCCAGACGCATGCGGTTGGCTGATATGAATGCCATCTCCATGCCAGAGAAGAAAGCGCTCAGCAACAGCGTCAGCAATATACATATTAATAATGTGTAGTCTTCCATTTACTTGTTGCTCTCGTTGTCAGACTCTTTTATGTCCTTTTCGTCATTCTGCTTCTCTGCATTCTTCATTTCAAAAATGCCTGTCGTCTGACGTATTTCATATTCTGTAAAAGAGTCATTGCTCTTGAATCCGAATCCCTCAATGACATCATTATTTCGCTCAATGTGGATGAAGGAGTCACTATATACCTGTTTGTTGCGCAGATCCCAGTAGAGATCGTTCGTGAGGAACTTCTCTCCCCTGATATTTGAGATCCGGACATTTTTGATCAGGTGCCAGAGTTTCTTGGTCTCGTAGTTGTAGGCAGTGTCTGCTTGGATGTGGGCACAGGAGTTCTTTTCGTTGTCCAGCTGATCTAACTGCAGTCCCTCGGGAAAATACCAGTATCGGTTGCTCGGATCCAAGTTGTACCGATACCAGATGGGTGCAGTGGTGAGGTATCTGATTACACCTGAATCCGACACCAGCATGGAGACATCCGTTGTAGTCATCTCTGGGATAGAGGAGAGGTCAATATCTCCGTTGGCGTTTGTTTTTGTATCCTCATGACAACCTGCAAAGACGCTGATTGTGACGAATAATGAGATAAAAAATATTATTTTGTGCATTGATTTGCTATAATATTCACTAAAATTGGCATTTGAGGCACCAAATTGCACAATTTTTATGATTTTTTTTGGTTCAGTGGTGCAAAGATACGTATTTTTTCTTATCTTTGCGCATGAAATACCTAAAAAAAGTATTTCGTACCTTAGAAAATCTAAAAACAACCAAATTTAATCATTCAATGAAGCAGTATTTGGACTTAATTGAACGAGTCCTGACTGAAGGAACCCGAAAAGAAGATCGCACCGGCACAGGAACGATAAGCGTTTTTGGCCACCAGATGCGTTTCGACTTGAGTAAGGGTTTCCCGTTGCTTACTACGAAGAAAATGTTCACACGTGGCATCATTGAGGAACTCTTGTGGTTCATCAGTGGTGACACCAACAAGCATACGCTCCAAGCCAAGAATGTTCACATCTGGGATCAGTGGGGCGACGATGAAACCGGCGAGTTAGGTCCAATCTATGGTCATCAGTGGCGTGCATGGCAAGATTATGAGGGAGGCTCAATTGATCAGCTGATGGAGGCGGTTGAGACCATTAAGAAGAATCCTGACTCTCGCAGAATAATTGTTTCTTCATGGAATGTGGCACAGATTGACCAGATGGGGTTACCTCCTTGCCACTGTTTCTTCCAGTTCTATGTAGCAGACGGGAAGTTGTCACTTCAGTTATACCAGCGTTCTGCTGATATTTTCCTCGGAGTACCGTTCAATATCGCCTCCTATGCATTGCTGCTGATGATGACGGCTCAGGTGACGGGTTTACAGCCAGGAACCTTCGTTCATACCCTTGGCGATGCTCATATCTATCTGAATCATCTGGATCAGGTCAAGCTGCAGCTTGAGCGCACACCTTATGATTTGCCTCACATGCAGTTGAATCCAGCAGTGACAGATTTGAGGGATTTCAGTATTTCGGATTTTACATTAACAGATTATCAATGCCATCCGGCAATTAAAGGTGAAGTTTCAGTATGACGCAAGAACAGCAGAATCAGGTGCCTCAGATTTTCAAGATAAGTATGTACTGCAGTGAGCTGCTTATACTCAATGCAATCTTCTATCTTTTCTATTATGATTCACTCACTACGGGAATGACGCATCAGTACCCATTCCTGTACGGATACATGGCTATGTCTATGTCCATGGCTTATTGTATCGGTGTGACAGTACGTCCTATTGCCTTCTTCCTGCGAAGCGATAGGCGAGGCTCGATCATGGGAAATGTAGCTACGGCTCTTTCTGTCATGGCTGCCGTCTTCATGGTCTTTGTGTCATTCATTGTGCGTTCCAAGTATTTCGTTTCGTGGCGCATCGTCCTGTTATTCATCGTTCTGTATGCCGCGCTGGTTCTTTGGCGATATATCTGCCGTACTTTGATTCGATATTTCCGCAGTAATGGTCGTAATGTGCGCCGGGTAGTATTCGTTGGATACAATGAGGCTATCACAGAGCTCTTTGCAGAGTTCAAGAACTCAATTTATGGCTACAAGGTTCTGGGTTTCTTCACCGATGATGAGATAACCGACCAGCCTGAGGGATTTGTCAGATTAGGAAAGGTTGCTGATGTGGAGCCTTTTATTGAGCAACATCCAGAAATTCACCAGTTGTATTGCAGTCTTCCTTCAGTGCGTGCCAAGGAGATTCGTAACATCATTCACTCTTGCGATGCGCATTGTGTCCGTTTCTTCTCTGTACCTCAGGTGCGTAATTATCTGAAGCGACAGATGCAGATGGAGGTTGTCGGTTCGGTGCCAGTGCTCTATGTGCATGAAGATCCGCTTTCATCTTTGTCTAACCGCATCATCAAGCGAACCTTTGATATTGTGGTTTCCGGTCTCTTCCTGATTCCTTTCTGGCTCATCATCTATCCTGTGATTGCTATCTTGACCAAAATACTTCAGCCAGGACCAGTATTCTTCAAGCAGAGTCGCAATGGACTTAATGGCGAAGAATTCATGTGCTATAAGTTCCGCTCAATGAAGGTCAATGCCGATGCTGATAAGGTGCAAGCCACAAAAGATGATCCGCGCAAGACGCCATTCGGCAACTTCATGCGCAAGACCTCAATTGATGAATTACCACAGTTTATCAATGTCTTCAAGGGCGACATGAGTATCGTAGGTCCTCGTCCGCACATGGTAGCTCATACAGAGGAGTATTCAGCCCTCATTGATAAGTATATGGTTCGTCACTGGGTAAAACCAGGCATCACAGGCTGGGCACAGGTACGTGGTGCTCGTGGTGAGACCAAGGAGCTTTGGCAGATGGAGGATCGCATCCGCAAGGATATCTGGTATATTGAGAACTGGAACTTCTTCCTTGACATCAAGATTATGTTCCTCACCGTCTGGAATGCACTTGGTGGAGATAAGCAGGCTTATTAATTTAAGAGGCTTTTGACACGCCCCCTTGATAGAAAAAATAAAAGACCGGGTCTGATCAGTCATTGATCAGGTCCGGTCTTAATTTTAGGGTTCTCTCCACGGCTTGCTCGTGTTCCCATTCATGAATCTTTCGCTCATGTCCGCTGAGCAGAATATCAGGAACCTTCGCCGTTGTTCCATCTTGGAAAGTGTATTCTGAAGGTCGGGTATAGACGGGTGGAGCTAACAGATCATCCTGGAACGAATCAGAGAGCGCTGACTGCTCGTCGCCTATGGCACCAGGAATGACTCGGATGATTGCATCGGCGATGATGGCGGCAGGTAATTCTCCTCCAGTCAGTACGTAGTCGCCTATGGTTATTTCTTTTGTGATCAAATGCTCACGGATGCGGTAATCTATCCCTTTATAATGACCGCAAAGGATGATGAGGTTCTCCTTCATCGAGAGGTCATTAGCCATGTGCTGATTGAATGTCTCACCATCAGGCGTAACGAAGATCACTTCGTCATAATGCCGTTGCGCCGTCAGTTCACTGATACAGCGGTCTATTGGTTCGCACTGCATCACCATGCCAGCCGTTCCGCCGAAGGCATAGTCATCCACCCTGTGGTGGCGCAGATCTGTACTCCAGTCGCGCAGGTTGTGTATATGTATCTCGGCAAGTCCTTTTTGCTGGGCTCGCTTGATGATGCTCTGATTGAGCGGACCGTCCAGTAACTCTGGCAATACGGTGATGATATCTATACGCATGAATATAAATAGATAATGTTTTAGCTTGTGTTACTTTTCCTTCAGCAGATAGATGCAGGTAGGGAAGTGGTCAGAGTAGCCGTTCTTCCATTCGCCTCCTGAAGTAGTGCGTTTCGGTCCTCCCTTTGAACGTCCGCTCTGCAAGGTCATATAATCACGGCGCACCACTTCACAGAAGTAGAAGGTGAGTCCTCCATCCGTATTGATGCTCTCTTGTGAAGGTTTCTGCTTGACAAGTATCATATTCTTGTCCACCATGTTGCCTGTCATCAGGATCTGGTCAAACAAGTTCCACTCTCCGTTATAGAGCAAAGTGCCTTGCCCGATGGTTCTCAACATGTGAAGCCAAGGGTTGAAGATATCATTCTTCCCGCTGACGTCTGCTGGAGTATATTTACATCCCATTGACTTGGAAAGCGACTTATTGTCCGGATCATCATTCAGGTCGCCCATAGCTATCACCTTGATTCCAGGGTAGCATTCCTGCAGTGCCTCAATCAGACGTTTCACCTGACGTCCGGCACGTTCTCGCATATAGCTTTCCGAACCTCGGCTTGGCCAGTGGTTCACAATTACAGCCAGTTTCTCACCAGCCATAGTGCCGATACCTACCAGGAATCCTCGTGTCAGGTGTGACTTGTCGCCGAATAGCTCCCTTGTCACAATTTTCCCATTCTGTACCTTGAATCCCAGCCAGTCATTTGATCCTGCCTCTGGATTAATGTATTGCACATAGAGCGAATCCTCCAGTTTGAACAGCTTTGGGTTGTAAAGCATGGCACAGTCAATGCCTCTTCGGTCAGGACTGTCGAAGTGTAGCACCTTATATCCTCTTTGGTTGAGAGCCTTGCTTTTCAGCAGGTCATTGCATACAGACCTGTTTTCCACCTCTGCAAGTCCGATGACCGCAGCACCATACTTGAGGTTCTGATCCGTAGCGATGTCAGCCAGTACGGTTGACATGTTGATGATCTTATTGGTGTACTTCTCTGTGTCCCACTGGAAAGATCCATCCGGCAGGAAATCCGCATCATTGGTCTTCGGATCGTCAATCGTATCAAAGAGGTTCTCCACATTGTAGAAAGCCACAGCGTAAGTGCTATACTTTTTCTGCTTCCCCTGCTGGTTTAGTTTCTCAGCAGGCTCCTTCTTCTCCTGTATTTCTGAAGGATTCTGTTGTTCAGATTCCAGTGAGGATTCCTGTATCGACTCTTTCTCAAGATAGTCGCTATCCTCTGCATTTATCTCTTCTATTACACTGTTCAGTACCTCCTTCCATGCTCCTTTATCCGAAGGCGTCTGACCGCAGGCAGCCAGTAGCAGCACGCACGAAAACAGGAGGGCAACACTATTACTTTTTTTCATATATTTGTAGATAATTATCGTCGGTGCCGTGTGAAAGCATCCATATATTTGCGCAAAGATGATAAAAAAAACGCAATCTTGAACCATTTATGCCGTATTTTTATCAAAAAAAGTGTAATTCATCGTCTAATTTACCCATTTTATGCTTTTTTACACATTCTTTGTTTGGATTTATGATATTAATAATGTATCTTTGCCCCGATTTTAGTCGTTTTTCAGCAAATACTCATACATAAAATCAATAACAGTTTATTATTATGAAAAAAGTGTTTATGATTGCCCTTACGGGCATGACCCTTCTGGTTACCTCATGTGGTTCTTACACAGGTAATGGTACATTGTTAGGCACAGGTGCAGGTGCTGCTCTTGGCGCAGGTATTGGTGCACTCATCGGTGGTGGCAAGGGTGCTGCTATCGGTTCGGCTGTTGGTGCTGGTGTTGGTGCTGGTACTGGTGCTCTCATCGGTAAGCACATGGATAAGAAGAAGGCCGAGCTTGAGGCACAGTTGGGCAATGCTGCTGACGTTGAGTCAGTGACCGACAGCCAGGGTCTTGCAGGTATCAAGGTTACCTTCAACGCTGATATGACTTTCGCTACTAACAAGGCTACCCTTAGCGCTGGTGCTCAGTCGGCTCTCAAGCAGTTCGCTCAGCAGATGTCTGCTGCTGATATGGTTAATGCTGCTATCCGCATCAAGGGTCATACTGACAATACTGGTTCTGCTGCTGTCAATGAGAAACTCTCTCTCCAGCGTGCACAGTCAGTAGGTACTTTGCTCAAGAGCAATGGCGTTGCTGCTAGCCGCATTGAGGAGCTCGGCTGCTCTTTCAATGAGCCTGTAGCTGATAATGATACTGCAGCAGGTCGCAAGCAGAACCGTCGTGTAGAGGTTTACGTTCTTGCTACCGATGCAATGGTTAAGCAGGCTGAGGCAGGTAACCTCTAATCGCAGCTTCACCTTTATTATAAAAACATATCGGGATTGTGTAACAGTGACACAATCCCGATATTTTTTATCTTGCAAGTACCTTTATCCAACGTCAAAGATACTTCCTCCAATGAATTCGCGCAGCAGAGAGGTGCGTGGGATGTCCTCACTGTCAATGGCTACAAAGCAACCCAGGAAGTGGAGCAGCTTTTGCGCCGTCTCGTATTCTGGACAATCCTCCGGCACCATGCGCAGCACCTTTTCGGCTTTTGGCTTGATGGCAGCCAGTTCGTAGAGCATAGAGGTATCCACCACCACGTCAGCCTCCTTCCGGAAGGGGAGGATCCATTGCTCTTCACCTCTTCTGACCGAATCCCATCCTGCTATGGTTTGCTGTGCTGATTGGTTACGCGTCTGGAAGTCTCGGCTGATGCGGCGCAGCAGTCGGTTGGCCGAAGTCGGAATCCAGTGCTCTCCATCCATCGAGATAGGAGTGAGGGGAGCGGCATAGATCTTGTATTTCGAGGTTGCCTCTATCTGTTCGGTGAGTAGCGGATTGAGCGCATGAATGCCCTCTATTACGAGTATCATTTCATCCGTGAGTCGCAGTTTCTCTCCCCTGTATTCACGTTCACCTATTGTGAAGTTATAGGTAGGCAATGCCACTTCCTCGCCGGCTATCAGTCCCTGCAGATCTGAATTGAACTGCTTCAAATCCATCGAGTAGATGCTCTCAAAGTCTGGCTTGCCGTATTTGTCCAGAGGGGTGTCTGTGCGGTTCACGAACCAGTTGTCCATTGAGAGAGCCACAGGGTGTTTTTTGCAAGCCATCAGCTGGATGCAAAGTCGCTTGCTGGTCGAGGTCTTGCCGCTTGATGAAGGTCCTGCCAGCAGCACCACTTTTACCATAGGTCTTGCTGCAATCTCCTCTGCTATGCGAGCCAGCTGTTTCTCCTGTAAGGCTTCGCCCACCAGGATCAAGTCTTCGGCATGGCCCTCTTCGATTGTCTCATTGATATAGGGGATAGTCTGCTTCTCACGGTCATCAGCCGAGCAGTAGTCGTGCATCGTGTAATTCTGTTCCATTTCAGATATCGGTTAGATAAGTTTGTGTGCAAAAATAGCAAAAAAAAGTGACATTTCCTCCTCTGCCTCTACAAAAAATACATTTCTAACCGTTTTTTTTCTCAAAATCGTTTTAAGTATAGTAAAATATGCCTATCTTTACACCGTAAACCCAATATTTTCATCAACTTTTTGACCGAAATGGTTCTGCTACTTACCCTCCTCGGGGCCATTGCCCTCTGCCTGTATGGAATGAAAATCATGAGCCAGGGAATCCTCAAATTCTCCGGTGCCTACATGCGTGCCCGTCTTCGTACCATCTCTTCCAATCGGGTGAGGAGCTTCGGTCTTGGCGTGTGGATGACGGCTGTGATCCAATCCTCTTCGGCAATGACACTGATGACCGTCAGCCTGGTCAATGCCGGATTGCTGACGCTCAATCAGAGTATCGCCATCACCATGGGCGCTAACGTCGGCACCACCATCACGGCGTGGATCATTGCCCTGTTCGGCTATTCTTTCCCCATCGGTTACCTTGCCATTCCGCTGGTAGCATTTTCCTTGCCGTTACAGTATTTTTTGAACAATAAGTATAAGCCCTGGACAGAGATGTTGATGGGCGCCTCGCTGTTCATCCTGGGTTTCTGTACATTTATCAGCTCCATGCCTGATTATTCCTCTCTTCCGGCAGTCAGTCAGGTGCTTTCTGTTGCCACGGGGTGGGGCTGGTTCAGTGCTTTGCTGTTTTTCTTTATTGGTGTCTGCATCACGTTCCTATTCCACTCCTCTGCCGCTACTATCATGCTCTCAATGGTAGCAGCTGCCTCCGGATGGATTGATTTGCCCATTGCCCTCTCACTGGTTGTGGGCGATAATGTAGGCACCACGCTCACCGCCCTGCTTGCGTCGCGTAAGGCGAACGTCTCGGCTCGCCGTGCTGCCTATAGCCATGTGTTGTTCAATCTGGTGGGCATGCTCTGGACTTTGCCACTTGTCTATCCGCTTGCCTCATTGTTCCGCCCGTTGGATGGCGCTTTGGCAGTAGCATCGTTCCATACTTGTTTTAATCTGGTTACAGCTCTCCTCTTATTGGGTTTTGTTCCTCAAATCAACAAGTTGCTCTGTCGGTTGCTGCCTGTCACGGAGAGTGATGAAGACGAGTTCCACCTGCATTTCATTGAAGGTGGTATGTTCAGCACCGCCGAGCTTTCCGTTGAGGAGGCACGTAAGGAGGCAACACTTTTCGGCGTGCGCTGCCAGAAGATGCTTCAGCTGACCTCCGACTTTGTCCGTCTGTCTCCTGACTCACCCGAATTTTCGCACACTTTCAGCCGCATCGAGAAGTATGAGAAGATTACGGATCGTCTTGAGCTGGAGATTGTCCGTTTCCTGAATACCGTTGACCGCTCATCGCTCTCCGAACACATTGCCTCCCGTGTGCGCGCATTGTTTAAGATGGTTGATGAGCTCGAATCCATAGGTGATGCCCTTTACAGCTTGGCTCGTATCATAGTGCGTAAGCGTGACCATCGCATCGTATTCATTCAGATGCAGAAGAACAACATTCAGCGTATGCTTGATGAGACGCGCATAGCCATGAATATGATGGTGCAACTGATGCAGAAGACCGAACTTTCAGCTGCTGATATGAACAGGATCTATAATCAGGAGGATTCCATCAACGCCCTGCGCAGCCAGTTGCGTGAGCAGAACATTGGCAGCGTCCAGGCGCAGTATTACACCTATCAGAGTGGCGTACTCTATATGGATCTCATTAACTGCTGTGAGAAGATCGGTGACTATATTATCAACGTCATTGAAGCCCAGCAGGAGGCAAATATCGATGATTGATGAAAAAAAACAGCTGAAAATTTGGAAATTTGAAATATTTTCTCTAACTTTGCGCCCGCAAAACCAATTTGTGATAGCCCTGTGGTGTAATGGTAGCACACCAGATTTTGGTTCTGTTTGACTGAGTTCGAGTCTCGGCAGGGCTACAAGAGAATCTATAATATAGAGAAATAAGAAAGCGTCCCGTAGGGCGCTTTTTTATTTTATAACACGCTAAAATGTCAGTCTGGTATAACATAGGTTATAAAGTTTTATAAAAATCACCATTTTCAAGAACGAGCTATCATCGGTGCATCATTTATGGAAGCCCGTTGTATATCCCATCTGTGATTCATTTTCATTTTATTAAAATTTTGTAACACATTGATTTATAGGGTGTATATTGCTGCGTTATAAAAAAAGAGAAACAAAATAGGAATAAATTTTCGAAAAACATAAGAATGAAAATAACAGATAGCAAAAAAGACTTTAGAAATATACTTGCCTATACAAGTGGTTTTAATTTGGCCTAATGATGATATGTTTATATCTCAATAGCTCTGATTTCTGTGGAATATTTGTTATAGATTGAAAAAAACAGGATAAAATTGATTGTTTTTTGAAGAAAAATCGTATCTTTGCCGACAAACGTCGGCTAAAAGGATATTGAAAACCACAAAAAGTAGAAATAAATGAGCAAATTCAGATACCCAATTGACAATGATCAGTTCCAGGAAATAAGGGAACAGGGACTATTGTATGTTGACAAGACAGATATGATGTACGATCTTGCCAACAGGTATAAGTATGTCTTTCTGGCTCGTCCTCGTCGATTTGGAAAGTCTTTGCTTTGTAATACCTTCAAGGCATACTTTCAGGGACAGAAGGAGTTGTTTGAGGGACTGAAAGTGATGGAGCTGGAGAAGCAGTGGAAAAAGTTCCCTGTGCTGCACTTGACCTTGAGCGGATTGAAGAACCTCTCAGTAAGTGATGCAAAGACGAAATTGGAAAGTCTTATTAGAGGCTATGAGAATATTTATGGAAAAGATCCTCTTGCGATAACTCCTGGTGATCGTTTCCGCAATCTGATTCACAATGCTGCTGAACAGTCATGTGAGAAAGTCGTAGTAATCCTCGACGAATATGATTCTCCTATCATGCGTCTGATGTATGACAAGGAGCAACTTGATGCCATGCGCTCCGTACTACGTGAGTTCTATCAGGTACTGAAGGATGAGGGCGCTTACCTCCGCTTCGTCTTCATCACGGGTGTTACGAAGTTCTCACAGCTCAGTATTTTCTCTGAGTTGAATAACCTGAAGCAGGTTTCGATGCTGGATGATTATTCGGGTATCTGTGGCATCACTCAGGAAGAACTTGACACAACTCTACGTCCTTGTGTGGAGGAATATGCTCAAAATCTGAAAATGACCGCAGAAGAAGCTTATGCTTTGCTGAAAAAGAACTATGATGGCTACCACTTCTCAGAGAACAGCAAGGATATTTATGCTCCATATAGTTTGTTGAATGCTCTTAATGATAACAAAACAACTCCTTATTGGTTTGAGACAGGTACAACCAAAGCGTTGATTGACCATTTGAAACATCATCCCGAGTTCAATCCATTGGATTTTGACGGTGCGGAACTGTCATTGGATGCTTTTAATGCTCCATGTGAATCAGCTGATACTCCGATACCATTGCTGTATCAGAGCGGATACTTGACTATCCAAAGCTATAACAAGGAAGATGAAGTGTATAATCTTCACTTCCCTAACTATGAGGTTCGTCAAGGAATGGTATCTGGATTATCCAATTATTTGCTTGACGCTGACAACCTAGAGCGAGATGCCATCGTTCTTGCCATGTCTCGCGCTCTCAAACATGGAGATCTGTCTGAGGCGCTGACCCAGCTCCGTTCCTACATTGCCAGCCTTCCCTACGACATCATCACGAAAAAGGAATGGATGGCGAAGAAGAAGCGTGAAGCGTTCTACAAGCTGCTTATCTACGTCATCTTCTCCATGCTTAACAGCAAAGTCGATACCGAAGTCAAGAGTATCCTTGGACGTGCCGATGTGGTGATCAAGACCAAGACAGACATCTTTGTGCTCGAACTGAAAGTAGATGACTCTGTTGAGAATGCGCTGGCACAGATTAATAGCAAGGGGTATGCCATACGTTATGAGGCAGATAGTCGGAAAGTAACTAAGTGCGGTGTCTGCATCTCCAGCGAGCAGCGCAACATCACTCAGTGGCGCATTACTGATGCCAAGGGGAGTGTCATAGAGAATCAAGATTTCCTAGGGTTTTCCTGACGGAGTTTCGTGACCTCACACGTACCGACATCATCATAGATTACCTCGGTCAGCAGTACATCGTGGAGTTAAAGATCTGGCGCAGACAATCCTATAACGAACGTGGCGAGAAGCAGCTATCTGAATATCTAGAACGTTACAACCTGCAAACCGGTTACATGGTAAGTTTCTGCTTCAACAAGACAAAGCAACCAGGCTTGTAGCCACCAGTAGAATTGAACGGGCGTACGCTGATAGAGGCGATAGTCTGAAATTGGCACAGCCCTTTTTGTATCGGAAAACCAGTATCTGATTCTTCTAACAGTTTAGTAAGGATTTCTTTATCTGAAGTATAGAATCAGATTTCTTCTTCGAAGAGCAGATAATGGCTCTCTTTCATGCCAAGAGAAGTATAGGTTGACAAGGCAGGTTTGTTGTTTCTGTCGGCATATAGTTTAAGACAATGCACTTGAGCTTCTTTGGCTAATATCTTAACCTTATTATACATCCCTCGATAAACTCCCTGCCTGCGGTATTCTGGGCAGACATACACGCTCTGAATCCACCAGTACCATGTACATCGCCAATCGCTCCATTCCCGGGTGATGAGCAGAGAACCTATTATTTCATTATTTTCATTGCGAGCCACCAGGTAGATACCCTTGGACTCATCATTGATACCCTCGGAAACACCTTTGAGGACTAATTCAAAATTCAGTTCCGTCCCTTCAGACTCCAAAGCCATCTCAACCTGGAATCGAGCTATCATCGGTGCATCATTTATGGAAACCCGTTGTATATCCCATCTGTGATTCATTTTCATTTTTTCATTCTTAATGTTATTATCTTTCATAACTTCGATCTATAATGCATTTTTTTCACTTCTCTCCAGAGTTTATTAAACGTAATACGCGCCAAATATAATCAATAAATATGACATAATTGCAATTTTGTGAGAATTAAATCCCTTCATGGTTCATTTTAAAAGAAACAACCGATTGCACAATTACAAAATGAATATAATTAAAGGCAAATATTGTAGTATTTATAGTGTCGATTATTAGTTTTTCTATCCTTCAAAGAGTGTTATTTTTAAGCCATCATAATCTTCTTCTTGAGATTCTGCTGATTTGTGGTAACGTATTGAATATCATTATAGGAATATACCCTATAAGAACAAAAGTAACAAAAGAGAAACAAAAATCTGGATAATAAATAAATGAAAATAATATTATGCAAATTAAAGGTTACAAAATATGAGACTAAAAAGTGCATAGTCAATAGTACTGCTGAAATCCTTCAATAATTGTTTGCGTTGTAAAATAATATATCTATATTTGTCCCCCAAAATATAAGACTATGGCAAAGAAGGTCACAAATATAGAAGTCAAGGACACCTCTGTTCGCACAATGAAACATGAGGGTGAAGATTATGTATGTATTACCGATATAGCACGTCAAAAGAATTCAGAGGATCCTAATGGTGTTATCGCAAACTGGATGCGTAATCGCAATACAATAGAATTTCTTGGCATCTGGGAACAACTTTTCAACCCTGCTTTTAACCCCCTCGAATTCGAGGGGTTTAGAAAAGAAGCCGGACTAAATGCTTTCACCATGTCCCCTCAAAAGTGGATTGAAGCTACACATGCCCATGGTCTTATCTCTATGGCAGGACGGTATGGCGGCACTTATGCTCGTACAGATATTGCTTTTGAGTTCGCATCGTGGATATCAGTAGAGTTCAAACTATATCTCGTCAAAGAGTTCCAGCGTCTGAAGGAAGAAGAGCAGAAGCAGATCGGTTGGTCTGCCAAGCGAGAGCTCTCGAAGATCAACTACCGCATACATACTGATGCCATCAAGCAGAACATCGTGCCAGAAGAGATTGATGCATATCATAAGTCACTCATCTATGCCGAGGAAGCCGATGTGCTCAATGTGGCAATGTTCGGCATGACTGCAAAGGAATGGCGCGATGCCAATCCGGACAAGAAGGGTAACATTCGCGACTATGCCACCATCAACGAGTTAATCTGCCTCTCGAACATGGAAAACCTCAATGCCGTATTCATCAACGATGGCATGCCGCAATCGGAACGTCTCGTGAAGCTCAATCAGATTGCCATCCAGCAGATGAAGGTGCTTGAGGAGTCGGAGAATAGAAGGTTTTTGAAGTAATATTGAACAGATTTTATAAATAATGATTGATAATGAAAAGTAATTTTTCTAAATTAGCATTACTCCTCGTAGCATTAACCTCGTGCGACAGTAACAGTATAGAGATAAATACAGAGAAAGCCTTGCCAACTGAGATTGAGCTGGATTTCACTCATCGTTATCCAGGTGTCTCAATCTGCCATTTCGAGAGTTATAGTTGTGACAACACGACCAGGATCTCCTTTGTGGATAACGATGGATTAGAAGGTGAAGCTGTTTATCTGGATGGCAGCTGGATGGTGACCCAGAGGGAATATGATGCAGAGAGCTTTCTCTCCAGAATTCCACGGAATATCATCAGAACCTATTTGATGACAGGCGCCTCAGATGAAGAATATGATTGGGATCAAACTTATATCGCTGAGATTTCGAGAGCCGGTTTTGACCAGAGACAGTATGAGTTCCACTTCATGACTCCGTACATAAATGAGGTGGGTACCGAGTCTCACCTATCGAATACTATCATTATAAGCGAGGATGGTTCTCTTCTCACTTTCGACCATTGCATTTATAATCCCTCAATATGGTTCTATGACATGCGCGACTCCTATCGTTGCGTAACCGAAAGATATCCTGCTAAATCCATACTGGGTGCGGTGAACCAAGTTACAAACCACATCTATTATGTCAAGGACGATGGCACAATTAAGACTGTGACCACACGAGAGAAACGAGACAAATTCGAATGGGAAGAAACCGAATATCGGCTTGCTCTCGATACCAGTTTGCCAGAGTATGTGGAGACAAAGAAACAGGATTTCGCTGCCCAATATCCCGGCTTAGCTTTCTTCCGATTGTCGTTTGTAGAAAAACCTAAAGGTAAATATTACAGGCTTGGTTTCGGTTCGGACATGAACGGCTATTACTTTGATGTCGAAACTGAATAATTTTTAGCCCTGTTTCGCTCATAAATCATCTATTCTATATTATTAGCCACATAAGCGAACCCTCTGATCCACAGCAGAAATACAATAGGTCAAAAAGCTAATTGGTCCCAGGATGAGTCTTCATTAAGGAAAATACAATCCCACCAGCAATCTTTAATCATTATTGCTGGTGGGATCTTTTTTTGCCACATGCTCACAAAAATATGAGTTTTTTTACACAAATTGAGCGATCATAAGTGCCATAGCATATTTATAGCGGCGGTAATATGATGGAATATGGTTGGCGGAGTAACCTGTGCTGTGGTCAACCAGTCAAACTTGGTCGCCATCGAGGGGAAAAGTTGTTTCCCGAGTTCTGAATTGGATGTTGAAGGGCTGTGGCGTCAATTTAAAGGTCATGGAATTGATGTTTGATAGCACAAACGTCAATTTAAAGGTCATGGAATTGATGTTTGATAACACAAACGTCAATTTAAAGGTTATGGAATTGATGTTTGATAACACAAACGTCAATTTAAAGGTCGTGGAATTGATGTTTGATAGCACAAACGTCAATTTAAAGGTCGTGGAATTGATGTTTGATAACACAAACGTCAATTTAAAGGTCGTGGAATTGATGTTTGATAACACAAACGTCAATTCCTAGGTCTATCTTGCTGAATTATTCCACTATGGAAGGATTAACATAAATCCGTGTGGATTTTGTCAAGGCAAAAGCTAGCAAAAGAAAATCTATAAGAGCTGATAATCAGGATAGAGATCTCGATAAGATAAAATAGATTAACCGCCAGCAACTCGGTCAGGGTCACTGGCGGTTTATAATTCGAAATGCTTTGAGCAGTACTTTGGCAGCTATAATCCAAAATCAATAGATGCGGAAGTTGCCAGATACGTGTAGCATGGAGAGCATATACACCATGCCAGTGTAGTAGCGCCACTGTCCGGTAGGAGGGGTGACATCCCAAAGGCGGCTGATATAGAGGCGCTGCAGCTCCTTATCAGTGAGTGCAAGGCTGCCCACAGCGTTGGCTCCTGCCATACCCTCAGTGTAATTGCCGGTAGGATCTGTGCCATCCAGCTCAAACTGTCCGCTGGTGAAATTATCCTGCTTGAAGAATGTGAGCATTCTGGTCATGATCTCTGATTGAGCTGCTGCATCATCGCCAAAGAGGTAATAATCCATGCCGACGTTCATAGGACAGCGGATGGCATCATACTGGAAGCGGCGAGAATCATACGAGCAGAAAGGACCGCGGAAAGGTTCGCCCTGATAGGTACTGTAATCAGGATAAAGGCCCGTCACCGGATGAGAAGAGATGCGGAGTTGTGTGCGTGCCGAATCAGCAGCCTCACGCCAGAAGTCCTTGCGAGAAGTGCTCCAATCTGCCCACAAACGTACGAAGGCTGGGAGCTGGTAGGAAGGGTCGGTGTAGAGATGTGCGTCGTCAGTAGGCACAAAGGTGACTACGCGGGTGGCTTCATCATACAGATTCCACACGCCCTGCTTGCCATCCTTACCCATGCATCGGTCAAGGATATCCTGCGCATCAGCGGCATACTGTTCATTCTGCCAGCGGTGAGCGGCAAGGAAGAGCGAGGTGGCGAAATAAATCTCACCGTCAGAGGCATTAGAGTTGCCGAACTTCTCACCATCAGCATGACACTGCCAGCAGAAATAGCCTCCCCATGGCGAGTTGTCATCATACTGCATATACATCTTTGCCCAGCGCCACAGACGGTCAAACTGCTCTGGTTTATCAAGCTGCACGCAGATCATCATGCCGTATGACATTCCTTCGGTACGAACATCGTCACTGCCTGTATCGTAAATGAAGGCTGTAGAATCCGTTGGCTCATAGTAAACCGAGGTCTGTCCATCCTCCTTGAACTTGGAGAAATCGCCTGGCGTGAAGAAGTGGTTCCAAAGTGCCTCCATGCGGGCATCAACCTCCTGCTGGCTCTTGTCAAGGACTTCGGAGAAATAGTTGTGATACTCGCCTGTGTAATAAGCGCCTTGCGGCTGAACGTCAACCGTCTCCTTTTGCTGTGTGCATGCGGTGCAGACTGCAGCAAGGGAAAGTGCGAAAAGAAAGTGTCTGGTCATATTGATTGAATCAGTTAATTTGCCGAAAGTGGTGTGCCCATGCAGGAATTCTCAGCATCGGCATCGTCAAGCTTGAAGAGCATGAAGTTCTTGTTGTCCTTTGTCAGAGGCTGCCATTCGCCCTCCTCTGCGCTATTAGGATTGCCATACTTGCAGAAGTTGCTCCATGCGGTAAGCATCTTCTCCGAGAGGTCACGGTCACCTTGCGTCCAAGGGCGCCAGCAGTGCTTGAGGGATTTGAACACATACCAGAGATCGCTCGAATGGAAGGCTCCTTTGAGGCGCTGGGTGACTTCAGGATGCGAACCGTCATCAGGGAGTGGGCGTGCAAACTGGTAAGCGTATGCCTTATCACCCTGTTCCTCACGGTTGAGGCAGAAATTCTCAATCAGAGGACGCATATTGCCGGCATCGTTGAGCGTGTAGCCAATCATGTAAGGCACATGAGCCAGCGTGCCATCAAGGCAGGCATCGTCAAAGGATTCGGGCAGCACGTAATCCTCCGTGTAAGGAGAGATAGGGGAGGCGGTCAGCGGGCTGCGCTTGCCGGTAACGCTTGTATAGATAGTGCCAAGGCTGTAGATGGTTTCGGTAGAGGCGCGACGCAGCTGTTCGAGGGTAGGCATGTTTGCCCAATCAGTCACCTCCTTGATCTGCTGTGCTGCTTCATTGAGGGTAAGAGACTTGGCTTGAGGGAAGGTACGTCCGCCAAAGGTCGGCACAGGATCAGTAGGGAGTGAAAGACCGCTGCCACTCATGATCACAGCCTTATTGAAGAGACCTTTTGCCAAAGGAGAGGCAGAGAGCGTCTTGACCGAACGCGAGCCGGCTGACTGACCGAAGATCATCACATTGTCTGGGTCGCCGCCGAACTGGGCAATGTTCTTGTGTACCCACTTAAGCGCCTCAATCTGGTCAAGCGTGCCGAAGTTGCCCGATGCCTGCTCGCCACCCTCGGCAATCAGGTCAGGATGTGCAAAGAAACCGAAAGGACCTACGCGATAGTTGAACGATACGAGCACCACATCCTTGGCTGCAAATTCCTGACCGTCGAACTCCGGTTCGGAACCCCATCCTTCACGAAGACCGCCGCCGAAGATCCAAAGTGCCACGGGCAGTTTCTTCTCCGGTTGGGCAGATGCTTTGGTCCAAACGTTCAGGTAGAGGCAGTCTTCTGAATAGGCAGCTTCGTCACCATAGCCCCATTCGGTAGTGTAGCCACCTTCGTAATGAGCGCCCTGGAACGCAGGATGTCCGAACTTGTCACACACACGGATGCCCTCCCAAGGGCGTACCGGCTGGGGCGCCTTCCAGCGATTCTCACCAATAGGTGGTGCGGCAAAGGGAATGCCACGGTACACAACTACACCGTCAATATCGGTGTTGACTCCCTGAACCTGTCCGCCCTCAATGGTGAGCACAGGATTAGGTGTCTCTCTGTCAGCAGCACAACCTATCAGCAGGCAGGCAGCGATAATAGCAAGAAACTTCTTCATATAAGGATAAAACAGATTGAAAGTCTTACTTATTGATGCTCAAACCAAGCTGGTAAGCCTGTTCCATGTAACGTGTGCCGGCTACAGCGCCCGGACGACCCATAGAGGTGGCTTTGACCGAACCACGTTCAGTAGGGTTAGGCATACACATCACAAAGCCGCGGAAACCGTTGAGGCACCATTCGGCAGTATCATCAGCATCCTGTGCACAGGCTGTGATGTAGTAGTACTCTTTGTTGCCCATTCGCTCGTCGCCCCAAGCCAGGAAGGTGGCATCAATGAAGGTCTTCATGCGGTCATTGACATTCATATAATAGGTAGGCGAAGCCAGGCAGAGGACGTCAGCCGCCAAGAACTTTTCTACCAGCTGACCTGTGGCATTGTCACGAGGCACGTCATGCGGCTTGTTGGCACCGTCGGCAGTGAGGAATTCCAGCTCCATATCGGCAAGAAAGACCTTCTCTACATTGCCGCCAGCCTCCTTGGCGCCACGTACAAACTCGTCAGCAAGCAAATCCGTATTGCCGCCACGACGAGGGCTTGAGCTGATTACAAGTACTGACTTGCCCTCTTTCTTGTTGACTGTGACTTCACTATATGGGATGCCGGAAACTTCAGCGAGCGAAGCGCCTTGAGCCGAAGGGGCAGTAGTGTCTTGAGTGGTAGAGGTGCAAGCTGTGAGCGTACACAAGAGAAGAAGAGCGGATGGGGTAATTTTTGAGTTCATAATAATGAATTTATTTATGGGGGGCTACTTGATATAATATGATAACACGCGACAAAGATAATGAAAGAAAAGGAAACTGCAAAAAATTAAACCACAAAACTGAAGAAGTCAGCTACAGGGATGTAAAAAGTGCGGATAAGAAATGTTGGATTGAAATGCTGACTTTGCAATTTAGATGGAATTTGGACAAAATGAATACTAAATGAAAAGTTTTAGGCTGCGTATGATTGGCGAGAGCAAAAAAGCACTATCTTTGCACCGCAATTCGGATAAAAACGGATAGCAACATAACAAGAAAGTAGAATAAATCCTAATATAGAGATTTATTTTAGAACATAAGGCGGTTATAGCACAAGGGCTCCACCTCTTACCATTCCGAACAGAGAAGTTAAACCTTGTAACGTCGATGGTACTGCGAAAGCGGGAGAGTAGAAAGCCGCCACCTTACAGAGCACTGGACAGCTATAGTCTGGTGCTTTTTT
>JAZLJN010000064.1:0-29025 GCA_045617885.1 Bacteroidales bacterium
CTGACGACTTCGCATCAATTCAGGGTGTTTTGGAATGTTTCAATCCACACCCCTGCGTGAGGGGTGACCTCCGGACAGGGCGAGGACGAACATCATGAGGATGTTTCAATCCACACCCCTGCGTGAGGGGTGACTCGGTGCCACGGATGCCGGACGGGTAGTAGCAGTTTCAATCCACACCCCTGCGTGAGGGGTGACTCAGTTGACTGGTTCTCAGATCCGTCTTACCTTGTTTCAATCCACACCCCTGCGTGAGGGGTGACTCTTTTCCCTAAGGATGTCATTTCAGGAAACTTTGTTTCAATCCACACCCCTGCGTGAGGGGTGACATCGAGAATGGAATCTTAATCAGTGGAATCGTGTTTCAATCCACACCCCTGCGTGAGGGGTGACATGGAGAAGGTGGCGCAACCCATCATATTATAGGTTTCAATCCACACCCCTGCGTGAGGGGTGACTTGAATTATGCAGATTTTGCAACCTATCTGTGTGTTTCAATCCACACCCCTGCGTGAGGGGTGACTCGTAAAAGACCTGATTTGTCATCATCCCTACAGTTTCAATCCACACCCCTGCGTGAGGGGTGACAGTTCAAAGGTTCTGTCCCCCTTGCCCTGCATGTTTCAATCCACACCCCTGCGTGAGGGGTGACTCGCCCGGCTGTTCACTCCTCGCGTCTTAGCAAGGTTTCAATCCACACCCCTGCGTGAGGGGTGACTCATCCATCAAAGTATCAAATTGGTTTGATTATTGTTTCAATCCACACCCCTGCGTGAGGGGTGACAGTCATTTTGTAAGTATTTGACTTTCAACTTTCAAAAAGTACTTAATCGCGAAAGTTCAAAAGACAAAATACAAACAAGACTATGTAGTTTATTAACTCTATGATAATCAAAGAGTGCGAAACTTCAATATTTTTTGTATTGCTTTAGGTTCGCGCTATATGATAAAAGTGTCTGTTTCGACATCTTTTATCGTTGCGAAACCCATTGTTTCTACTCGACGTTTCCAATTATTCCCCAAGAAATAAAAGCGAATACTATCATTATCTGAGTCAATTATTTCAGATAGTTCGTTGCGCAAATTTACAAACTGAGCCTCATCCAACACACATTCAAATACAGAGTTCTGAACTCTTGTGCCATGATTCATACAAGCCTTGGCTACCTGACGCAATCGACGTGCTCCATGTTCTGAAGAAGTATTGACATCGTATGTAATAAGAATCATCATAGGCTTTTATTTGATTAAAAATACTGGATATCCATCTAAATCTTGTCTAACATATTGGGCCAAAAGTTTTGCTTGTATATAAGGGAGCAGTCCGACAGGAATCTTCTCATTTAGGTACGGATGAACGAACTCCTCCTTCTTTCGGTTCTGCCATGCAGTCACAACAGTACGACGTGCATTATCAGACATCACAACCCCTTGCTCTCCTTGAAACTTGAAATCAGAAACAGAAACCTGTTTGCGATTGATTAAAGACAGAACTAGACGATCACCCATATAAGCTCTCATCTCTTCCATTAAATCAAGGGCCAAAGAAGTTCTTCCTGGACGTAGTGTATGCATAAACCCGACATAAGGATCAAGACCGACAGATTCAAGAGCGGCAGAACATTCATGCGCTAATAATGTATATACAAAAGACAAGAGCGCATTGATAGGATCTTTAGGAGGACGCCTATTCCTACCATTAAATACGAAACTATCTTTTTGGGCAACAATCAAATGAGGAAATACTTCAAAATACGCATTAGCAGCATCCCCTTCATATCCTCTTAGTACATCATGATTGGGCGATGATAGAATCTTATCTTTTAAGACAGACAACCTTACAACAGCAGCCTCAACATCTGGATTAGATCCATAATCTCGTAAATATCGCTTCATTATCGTTCGGTAATTCATCACCTTTCCAGCAACGAATATCCGACTTAGAGACAAACTATACTCCAAATCTGTGGCCACTTCATATTGTTTTTTGCGCAGCAGTACATTTCCATGTACCGGACCTTGAAATCGTCCTATATAATGGCCATGAGGAGATAGGAACGTCAATGCGACTCCATTATCTGCACATAATTTCATCAGTCCAGGACTTGCACCCATATAGCCAAAAGTGACAATCCCCTCTATGTTTAGGATAGGAATACGAAAGACCTCCTGCTGATTGACGCTTATGACCACATTATCTCCATCCTTGCTTAAATAGGATTCTGGAGTCGTAACATAGAGAACATTAAGTAGTTTCCTCATACAGATTGTCTTTTAAGTATTTTCCGACACTTGGTCGTTTGGATATATTAGGGAGACAAATATCCTTGAGAGAGCAATTCTGACAATGTGACTTTTTCTCAACTTTAGGCAATAGCCCTGTCTCATAGATTAAATGCATGCTTTGAGCAGCTTCTATGGTTACTTGCCTCAATTCATCGTCGAAAACAATAGTTTCCCTATGATTCGTTTTCCCATAGAAAAGCGCACCGGCAGAGATTTTTATACCATACTGTTCCTCCAGACACATTGCCTGAGCCATCAACTGCACAGTATCCCTTTCGTCGGGTTTGGGTTTCCCATGTTTGTATTCTACTGGGAACAATGTCCAGTACCCTGGATAATTGGGATGCAAGATAGCATTCTCTTGTGTCTGTGATGGATGCAATTCTACCACATCTGTTACACCATACAATCCAAGTTCCTGCGATGCAATCTGAACGGCACGCAACGAGATGTATGGCCCACACTTCTGCCTATAGAAAGGATCATCCACATGGTCATGCATGATTCGTCCTTCTGCTGTCAATCGGTTTTCTGCCCATTGCTGATCTAGATGAATCAACGCCCATTGCCGGGGACAAAACACATAGTGCTGTATCCCCGACAACATAAGCATATCATCTTCGGTGTATGGCATAAATTAGATTAATTCCTTGGCTGTAACACCTTGTGGCAAATGATCTTTATCAATTGAGATAATGTAATCCTTGTAAGATCGTGGAAACTCAATATTATCTTTCTTTTCAACATTTACAAGGTCAAAAAGCTGACCAGCTCTTGCATTACCAAGATGAGACTCATGTTTAAATACTATCAAAGCTCTTGGATTCATCTCGCCTCTAGCTGCGGCATGATCATTTTCAAAAGCATTGATCAAAGCCTCGAACAACAAATCTTTATCGCTCTCTGAAAAACCAGTTTTTGCTGCATCCGTAGCAGAAATAAAACCATGCATACGATAAAGTCCATAGCTTACAGTATTCTTATTTCCAATCGTGTTATTTTTATCTCCAGCATCAGATTCCTTCGTCACACAACAGCGAGTTACTGAATGAGACTTCGAAAATACAGGATCAATAGAACGAGCAAAAGTCAATTGAACAGGTCCTCTAACGACACCCAGACCTTTAATTTTCTTTTCTTTGGCTTTTCCTTTAGCTTTTTTGTCTTCATTCTCTTCTTTATCATCCGAAGCTTTCTCTTCACCTGTGCTCATCACTGCACCAAAAGTGCGGACATCAAAATACTGTGTACACATCGCCTCGCGACCAGAAGCTTGCGCCTTCTTTTGATCATTCTCATGTTTGTCAGCTTCATCTCTCTTCTCTTGGATAAGAGGATTCAAGATATTGCCTTCTCGGATGAAAATGTCATACGGAGCCTTAAGTTCTTTAAGAAGCTGAACATAATTGCGAACTTTACGCTTGATGCAGACATCAGTTACCAAACCTTGATCTGTTTCCTCATCTGTTCGAGGCATGTTATCAAAATCAGGGTCACCATTAGGATTTCCATCTTTTACATCAAAGAGGAATACGAAGTCATAACGATTTTTAATTGCTTCCATATTTCTATAGTATTTAGTTGTTTTTATTCTTTATTTGTCTCAGTTTGCTTTGCATTGAATTGATAATAATAACCCAATGCAAATTCACCACGCTCTATTGCAGAGAACTTGTCAGGGAAATGGCAAATCCTTGCCGATATCTCTGTAATGTCTCTTGAATATGCTCCCTTTGCCTTTTTTTCGTAAATTGGCACATACTTGGTCAAAAGAAGTCCCATAACCCTTGCCGGAGTATTTGATGCAGAGGCAAAGAATCTGTCCTTAATGGAACTATTAACAGCACCTTGTGACTTGAATTGTAATTTGCATACCAATGCAAATAAGCGACCACACAGATATGCTTTGCTATCATTCTGATCATCTAACATTTCTTTCATCTTATATTTATTTTTAATGTTTCTATTCAAAACCAATCGAATAACAGTAGATTTTTCCTCACTGAAATAGCCGTGTTCTATTTGTGTTAATACACTTTGCAGAACCATTATCGGCAAGGATGTATTTGATAATGCAGCATGCCATAACATGGTTCCTATACGTGCTTTGGCCTTATAATCACTTTGAGTAGGATTTGCCTTCTTTTTTATACAATTATTAAGGATAGTGCTCATTCCTGGATAATATACTTTCCCATCTTTAATTGTGGCAATATCCTCAAACCATTGTTTTATGTTCCTCTGATATTGAGAAACACTAATTGCCATCCAATCCCTTACTGCGATACGGGCAGCTGCTGAAGACATAGAACAACAATAGAAATAGTTTTCTACTTCTTTGTCTGCCTGCAAGGAATCTCCTATTGATACAGAAGAAAACAATCTTCTCACTCTCTCTTCAGTAATTTGAACTACATCACTAAAAGGATCTACCTCTTCTGTTGGTTGTTTTGTCCAAAAAACTATCAGTGTATCATCACTTAACTCAACGGCATGATCATACACTTTTTTCTTTTTCCCGTCATCCCTAACAATCCACTCAGATTTTGTTAAGTGATCAAGTGCTTCCACATAATTTCTAGCACAGTTGGTGCATATGCCAGAATTTAAATTGCCTTTTAGATTATATGACTCAAAAGCGGGAGTGTTATAAGAAACAAGAGAACACCGTTTGTCAGAACCTGGTAAGTTTATTCCACCATGAGGTATATCAACTACTGGATAGGCTGTTCCTCCACAAACAGAGCATACTGCGTTCTGTCCATCTGCATTTTGCTTAGCTTCAAATATTTCCTTTATAGTTTCTTGAACACATTCTTGAGATAAAGGACGTATTTTACTATGCTCATATAAAAAAGTCATATTGCCTTTTTGCTTACTTTTAGGTAATGCTTTATAAGCATTTAAAGCTTTTTCGGCCTCTTGCGGTTTACTATAAAATGCAAAAACAGGATGCAGAATGGCCAATTTCTTATAATTCTCTAAGTTCTCCTTATATTTCTCATGGTTCGATTTATAATCAGAAGATCCTTGAAAACCTAAAGTTTGATCTGCCTTATCTAATAACAAACGAACTTTTCCTTTTTTTGCTGTACTCGGAATATACTCGCTAACTAATGGATCACCGACATATTGCAGCAGCCCCTTGTAATCACCATCTTTACTAATAACAATGTCGTAATCACATGGACAGGGAGCTAATGCCGGATGGATTTTTGAAATCCTTTTACCAAGTTCAACTAATTCTGCAAACATATTTTATCCTCCTCTTGATTAAAATTGAACAAAATTCTATTGGCATAATCACTCTGTCTTGCTCGTATATGAGATGTAGTAAGCATTCTCTTATTCAGTTCATCAGGGCATACTAATGTACTATTCATTATAACTGCATCTGTCATATAAATCGGAGTCGCTTTATGCTCTTCATCATACCAAATATCGAACAGTAAACTTCCTATTGGATATGTCAAGTTCAAGTCTTTTGCTCGATCCTCATCTTCCTGCATCACAGGGTAGAAATCGCATGAAAATTCTCGGGTGCCCAAATAAGGTTGATGCCAGCATTGTCCTTTGGTTAATCTTCGGTTAAACATATCACGATACTTTACAATAGGCTCACAAGGTTTTCTGCCTTCTTTTACATCTCGTTGCTTGACCTTTTGAATATTTGCTTCTGACATATAAATACATGCTTCGATAATGTATTCTACATCACGAAGTACAATACTGTTCCTTTGAGCTCTATTTAGAGGAGAGCCTTTTGAATCAGTGGTTGTTATATCAATAGGAGAATTACCTTGAATCGTACTCAACTCATTTCTCTTAAATGAAGAAAAAGAAATGGGTCTTAGAATTTTTATACTTTTGACCACCCATTGAAATTCAGGTTTCCACAAGATGCATTCAAGAACGCCTCTTGCTGCCGAGGGGGTCATACAAGGATAAGTCATTCGTTCCACCTTTAGTGCTGGCTGAGTAAAACAGGCATAATCACCTTTTACTCTTACTTTTACAACATTGTTATCTATCATAGGTAATATATTTCATCGTCATTTGATAATCCGTATTCTTCTGAATAACTGCCATTCCAGAGTCTAACGCCATTTGCTAATTCACAAATGTTTGTTTTATTGTTACTAGCAAACTTATCATAAATCTGGACGCAGTATTGTGCTATTCGTTGATAGTCTTTGCGACTAAGGATTTCTTTACTAATAATCTCATTATAGAGATGTAAGCTTTCTTCATCATATCTATATACAAACACACTACTTGTTGTGTTATTAATTAAATGATATTTTTCCGACACATTCTGAAACATCAGTTTTTCTCGCTCAGACGTTATATCATCTTTTAACGCGTACAACTCAATGATTTTCGTATAATACTCTGTATAGAAATCTGCTTCCGTCAATCGACTTTCATTATTTCGATAGCACAATTGTGCAAATTTAGCAAACGTTTCGTATTGCTGGGATGGTTGACCTGAATCATCCAGTTGAAACAAAAAGACTTTGCCTTGCTTTAACCTTCCCTCTCTATTACAACGACCAGCCGACTGAATAATTGACTCCAACGGGGCTAATTCACGGAAGACCACTGGGAAATCTAGGTCTACTCCTGCTTCAATAAGTTGAGTAGAGCATAGAATTAGTTTCTCGCCATTCTTCAGTTTTTTCCTAACCTTATTTATGATGCTCATTCTATGTATTTGGCACATGTTGGTTGATAAATGAAGGACCTGAATACTACTCCTGTCTTTCAAATTCTCAAACAACGTTCTTGCCTTTTTCTTCGTGTTGCAAACAATGAGGGCTGAATCATTCTGCTCAATAACTCTCTCTGCTATCTGGCAAACCGATTGTGCCTGATAATCAGAAACCGGATAGTAAGCAACTCTCTTTGTTGACTCAAAGATAGATTTAGGATCCTCTACCAAAGACGTTATCTTGTCAATTCCTGCGAAATCCTTCCTTGTTTGAAAATTAGGTTGTGTGGCTGTACAGAACAAAAAACTACAACGGCAAAGATGAAGCATGTTATCCAGCATCTTCATTGTGCATTCGGCAAGATTAACAGGCAATGTCTGAATCTCATCAAAAATAACAATAGTATCTTGTAAATTATGCAGTTTTCGGCATTTAGACCGTTGGTTAGAGAACAATGATTCGAAAAATTGCACTGCTGTAGTCACTACAATCGGATAGTCCCAGTTCTCAGTAGCTAATTGTTTCGCATCTTTACAATAGTTATCTTCGTCAACATCAGCTTCAAAAATGACATTTGAATGATGTTCCAATACGACATCATAATCCTTAAAAATAGATTTGAGTTCGCTTGCTGTTTGATCTATAATGCTGATGAAGGGGAGCACAATAACAATTCGCTTTATGTTCGTGTGTGCTATTGCATGATGAAGTGCCCAATTAAGACTACAGAGTGTTTTTCCCATTCCTGTTGGCAAAGTCATTGAATAGCATCCTTGTGGTCCATCTGCAAGGTTCTGAGCATATAGTCGGACTTTCGTCCTCAATTCATTCAGTGGTGTACTCTGAGTGAAGGATGCTAATCGTTTGTTAAATGCAGCTAAAAGGGTATTAGCATCTAAAGATTTACAAGAGCGCAATTTATACTGTTCTTCTTGGAAATGGAGTTCAGTATCAAGGCTGTCTGCATCTACAAGCGCGCTGTAAAGCATTCGGATAAATAATTCCTTCTGCAAAGTTCCATTAATTTTGTTAAATGGAGCATTATCGCATGGAGATGTATTAGCATTATCATTATTTACTGCTTGTAAGATTGTTTTCCATTTTTCACTCTCTTGCTTGCAAGATTCAAATGTCTCAAACATTACATCTCGGTTTGGTAATCCTGCATGATGTCCGTAAATCGGTAACGCGATATTGATCAGCTTATTGTTTTTTGCCATGTATGCACCCCATTTAGAATGAGGTTCTTTGTCTCCGCCGAAACTAATATATCTTTGAAACCCTTCACTATATTTTCCCAAATCATGCATTAATCCACAGTACGAATATATTCCAGCAAAATCATCAGTCAAGGCAAAAGACACCATGATCTCAGCAACCCCTTCACTGTGCTGCTTCATCGTTTGAATTTCACCTTTGAAGTTCTCTGAATGTGCAATATAATTACTCATATTTGGTTCAATAATTTGTTTCTGGGTGATGATTATTTCAGCAGCTTTCTATTCCCTACATCCTCCAAAACCTGCATCTGGTGGATAGCAATCTGATTCAACTTGATCAGTCGCTCTGGCTGAGGAATGCCATCATTGATGAAAACCGCATTGAGATTCTCCATATTCGACAGGCAGATGAGCTCATTGATAGAAGCGTAATCTCGTATGTTGCCTTTCTTGTCTGGATTGTCTTCTCTCCATTGCTTGGCAGTCATGCCGAATAAAGCCACATTAAGTACGTCTGCTTCGTCTGCATACTTCATTGCTGCTACTTCGCGACTCACCTTCTCTGGAATAAGATTCTCTTTGATAGCATCCGTATGAATCCGATAGTTAATCTTAGAGAGCTCACGTTTAGCAGTCCATCCGATGAGTTTTTGTTCCTCAGACTTAAGCCGCTCATAATCTTTTATAAGATACACCTTGAATTCTGGGCTTATCCACATGGCAAATTCAAATGCGATATCTTTGTGCGCATAAGTTCCACCATATCTTCCAGCCTTAGAAATAAGTCCTATAGCATTAGTTGATGTTATCCACTCTTTGGCACTTATACGAAAACTATTCAAACCTGCTACAGATTTAATCCTGTCGAATTCGACATAATTAAAATTTTTGTTATGAACCTTCTCCCAGATTCCTAAGAACTCTATTGTATTTCGATTTCTCAGCCAATTGTGGAAAAAAAACTCACCATCTTTAGCTCTCATCATATCTGTGAGGCAGATATAATCTTCCTCATTCAATTTAGTTATGGATACTTCCATACCTTGCACTGTAATCTTTGCCATATCTTGTTTCGTTTTGCTGGTGCAAATATAATTATACATAGTGTCAAATGGTGACGCATGTATGAAAAAAATGATGTCATTGCTTCATTTTTCACAAAAAACACTGTTAATCCTGATATCTTTTACACATTTTCTCAATTTTCTCGCGCATTTTCATCCTCAGACTCTCGGGTTCTAATACCTCAATTTCATCATTCTTCGAGAGTAATTCATTAATGAAATCCGGAGTTACAGAGAGGCAATACTCAAAATCAGTGTAGGTCCCAGTTGCTTCTGTGGATGTAATAAGTTCCTTTTGAGATGAGTGCAGAGGAAGTGTGCGGATGTAATCTGCTTGGGTTCCGAAAGCTCTGATGACGATTCGTTTTGGTTGAATCTTTGTGTCCACGTAAGCACCAAAGAAGTTTTTGAAAAAATCACTGGCGGAGAAATCTTCTTGTAAATCATAATGGCTATCTGCTATGACTTCCAATTGTTTGATGCGATCTAATGCATAAGTGACTAAATTGGAATGCTTCGACTTCGGATTACGGATTACAACATACCAACGCTGATGATGGAGCTTGACGCAATAGGGTTCAACATCAATGGTATATGGGTCTTTGCCGAATCGCTCATAGGTCATTCGCATCATCTGATGGTTGCGTATAGATTGAAGAATTTTTTCGAGAAAAATTTGTCCGCTTGGAATGTCTTCAAGCAGAATCTGGTTTTTCTGGTCTTTGTTATTTGCAAGAAGTGAGCTTGTGGAAAGTGCATTGACCATCCAGCGCTGAATAATGGACACTTGTAGGTCTTCAGGATTACCTATGAAGTAACGGAATCCGTCTTTTCTGTCACACTCAATAAATATGCCAAACACATATTCAATAGCATCACGACGACGTATGAAAGTACGACGGTTGATTTCAACTCCTTCGCTATACTCTGAATCGAGCCAACGTTGATTGATTTCGGTTAAAGTAATTTTTTCGGCACGAAGAATGGTATTAAGTAACCAAAGGTCTTGACGAGTAATATTGGGTGTTTTCATAGAGGGTACTGTTATTCTATTATTCTTGCGTTGCAAATGTAATTCATTTTAATTATATGTCCAAATTTCTATCCATTATTCTTCATAAATAATTGTTTTTATGATAATTTGTGCTTTAACTCTAAAAGAATTCGATCCCTCCGATTGGTCGTCACAGTTCATGGATAAATCTCCCGATCCCTCCGATTGGGCGTCACAGTTCATGGATAAGTCTCCCGAGCCCTCCGCTCGAGCATCGCAGTTCATGGACATGTCTCCCGAGACCTCCGTTCGGGCGTCACAGTTCATGGATAAGTCTCCCGAGACCTTTGGACGGTTGCCAAGGTGTCGGGACAAAGAATTACGCATCTGCAAATACTTGCCAAGATCTTTGGCAGGAATTTGCAGATGCGCAAACGTTGTTATGTGTCTTTATTTGAAGAAACTGATAGGATCAAGGCACCGGATCGTAGCCAGAACCTCCCCAAGGATGGCAGCGACAGATGCGCTTCAGCCCTAACCAGGATCCGCGCAGCGCGCCGTACTTCTGTATTGCCTCAAGGGTGTATTGTGAGCAGGTGGGAGTGTACCTGCATGCCGGAGGCGTGAGGGGCGAGATGTAATGCTGGTAGAAGCGGATCAGGGAGATAAATAATGACTTCAAAGCGTGCTGATGGTTTTGATGAGTCGGTTGATAGCCCGACCGATGACGGTATGTGTCTCTTGCGAGGTGTGATGCTGGTTGTCAACATACAGGAAGGCAACCTCAAGCATCTTGCCTCTGGTGGTCAGGCATTCCAGCAACGGTAGTTTCTGCAGGCGATACGCCTCACGGGTGAGGCGCTTCACGCGGTTACGGTCCACGGCATGCTTGAATCGCTTCTTGGGGGCGATAGTCATGATGGCACATCTGGACTGGCGTCCGCTGGGGTCAATCTCCGCTTCGTCCTTGACCAGATACACTATGCGGTAGGGGAAGGCTGTGAACGATGACCCTTTAGCAAAGAGTTCGCTAATGGATTCACGCAGATAGAGGCGTTCCGACTTTGGTAGTGTAAACTGGTGCATGAATAATGCGGGTTAGAGATTCTCCTGCAGGTAGTTCTGCAGCACGGCTGCCATGGATGGACATTCTGGAGTTGGTCCCTGGGCATCGATGCGGAGTCCTTTGTCCTCGGCAGCCTTAGAGGTGCTTTGACCAAACAGTCCGATGATCTGATCGCCTTGCTGATAGGCTGGGTCATTGTCAAACAGCGACTGGATGCCGGCAGGGGTGAAGAAGATGAGCATATCATACGATGCAATCTCTTCAGGGGTGAATTCCGAACTTACGGTGCGGTACATGACTGCCATGGTGACCTGAACCTTTGCTTTGGTGAAGCAGGTAAGGTCTTCCTTGTGGACGTCTGCCACTGGCATCAGGAACTTCTCCGTATTGTGCTTCTTCATCACGAGAGCCAGATCTTCTATCTTGCCTACCTTGCTGAAGTGAACCTTGCGCTTGCGATATACGATGTATTTCTGCAGATAAAGGGCAATGGTCTCGTTCATGCAGAAGTATTGAGTCTCATCACTTGGCTTGGCACGAAGCTCTTCAGCCAGCTTGAAGAAGTGGTCAACAGCCGTACGTGAAGTAAATACAATCGCGGTGAAATTAGGGATTGTAATCTTCTGCGCCCTGAACTCCTTCGTGGTCAATGACTCGATACGGATGAATGGCTTAAAAGTAAGCTCAACGCCGAATTTGCGAATAATCTCGAAATATGGCGACTTCTCAGACGATGGATATGGCTGTGAAACGAGTATATTTTTGATATTCATTTTCGCTTTTGCTTGGTTTCGAGCGTGCCGAAGAAGGATGGTTTATCCTACAGCACTGCCGTTATTACCTCCTCATATTTGGCGTAAATCACCAGCAAAGGGGCAATTTCGAGCGTGCAAAGATACACAAAAATCATTAGAAATGTGTAGAAATTGACGCAAAAAATCTTAAAACCGTTGAAAATAAATACAATTTGCGATAAAATGAAGAGCGCAGCAAGCAAAAACAGGGTAGTAGCAGACGGATATAAGCCCGTCAGAATGCAAATAAAGATGAGCGTGGAGACGGGTGCCAGGATGATGTGGGCTGCCGTATAGCAGCGGTTCATGATAATCTGCCTGTTGCGTAGATTGAACAGATAGCAGAACCAGTTGAATAATGCCAGATGCAGCAGATACCATGCCGTGGGGATGGCAAGACAGAGGAGGAGTGAACCTGCAAAGGGGAGGGTAGGACTGGCAAAGTGCTCTGCCATCCGATGGTCATAGATGAGGAGGATACTTAGACCGAAGAAGATGAAATACTGCAACAGCAGGAAGGGCTTGAGCCATGGATAGATGACGGCTGATGCCTCAAAGGTGCGGGCATTGCGCGTGTTGCTCAGCCATGCCACCTCATGGACCAGGACGCCCTTGGGATGCCACGCCAGCAGATCGACAATCAGGTACAGAAGCACGAGCAGAACCAACGGAATGTTGTCCTGCACCTGCATCGGTGCCCATGCCAGCGAAATGCCCTGCTGTGCGGTCTGGGAGATGTTCTGTATATCGAATGGATTGAATATCATATTTTAAATCTCAGGAAGGAGCTGGAAGACAGCCTCCACGGGATAATGATCTGAATAGGGGATGTCCTTACGCACACTGACGTCAAGCGCCCGGAACTGGGGCGAGTGGAAGATGTGGTCTATGCGGAACCAGAAGTGGTGCTCCTTATAGGTGATGCCATAGCCGAATCCCGCCTCCTGCCACGTGTCAGAGAGTCCCTGACGGATGGTGTGGTAGCAATGGCTGATAGGAGTGTCGTTCATGTCACCGCAGATGAGTAGCGGCATGCCGTCAGGATGATTCTCCTGGAGGAACTTGACAATCTGGGCACTCTCCGCAGCCCTCTGCCTGAAGGCGTTGCTTACTGAGCGTAAGATACCTGAGCGGATGCGTCCGATGCTGTCTGGCTCAAAGTGGTCAATCATTTCGTCATAGAGTACGCGATCTTTGGGCTTGATACTATTGGTATGCAGGTGCATGTTGATGAGGCCGATCAGCCTGCCCTGCACCTCAAGCTGATAGTACATACAGCTGAAATAGCCCTTCTTGCGCTTATCTACCCGCAGCGCCTTGCGGATGGGGTATTTTGAGAAGAGTGCAATGCCCATGGCTGTTCGCTTGTCATTGGGCGTATAGTCATAATAGGAGTATTGCTTGTTGAGCATGGAGCGAAGCTGATCCTGCGTGTGGCCTCCCTTGCTGAGGGTGAAAGCGTATTCCTGCAGGCAGACGATGTCGGCACCTGACTCACGGACAAAGTCCATCACGGGAATCGGCTCCTTCAGTTTGGAGAGATGGGTCTGACCCATGGCGCAGGTGTTGTAGGTGAGTACGCGGATGCTATCCACCGGGATAGCGCGCTTGCTGCCGTCCAGACCCTCAACGTGAGTGACGGGAGAATGTCCGCCAAAGAGATGGAGCGGGCAATATCTGAGCAGCGGGAAGAGGATTAGTATCAACGTGACGCCCATGACCATGAGGCAGCGCTTGCGTAGTAGCAGGAGCAGGATGAGTGTCCAGATAAGTGCCACTACCAGCAGGACGCCAAATCCGATGCCCAGGAAAGAGGGATGAACCCACCACAATGGGCTGATCAGATCACTGTAGGCAGACAGACACAATACGCCACACAGCGCAATGGTGAGTATTGCCATCACACTGTGGTAAGCCTTGCGGCATGCCTCTCGGAACTTCTTCCAGAGGACCTTACCCTTTTGGCTTACGGCCTTGCGGGGGGAATTGGTCTTCTTATGAGTCTTCTGCATGATTGATTGGTTGCTGTAGGTAGGGGCGGTTATTTGTTCTTTCGCTTGGAGGCATCAAAGAGCATCTGCTTCTCTTCAGCCGAAAGCCCGTCATAGCCATGCTTGCTGATCTTGTCAAGGATAGCGTCGATGTCTGCCTCACGCTGACGGCGGTCGGCATTATAATTCATGTCACGCATCTTCTCTGCACCAATCGGGTCACGGCGTCCTCCTCGTGTGGCCTTCATGCGTGGCTTGCTGAGGCTTTTGAACCAGCGGGTGCAGGCATCGGTCCACGTCCAGATAAAGGCGGTGATGTCCTTGCCGCTGCGGTAGTAGTACCCATAGATCAGACCGAAGATGGCACCTCCGATGTGACATACCAGACCTCCGGCATTGCCCGAACCTCCGGCAAAGAGGGTGAGTGCCATGATGATGAAGGTGAGCCGCTTCAGCGAAGTGGTGAAGGTGCGAATGATGAGGTTGACACCCACCAGCTGATCAGGCTGCATGGCAACGGCTCCCATGACTGCCATCAGCGCGCCAGAGGCTCCTACTACGGTTGTGTAGTTGCGCTCCAGAAGGAAGTAGGGGAAGATATTGAACACCAGGAGGAAGAAAAGTCCCGACACGATGCCTCCCATCAGATAGAGGGAGAGCAGCTGCCGCTGGGTATGAAAGCGGACGTAGAACTGACCGAACCACCATAGCCAGAGCATATTGAAAATGATATGGAAGATGTTCGAACCAATGTCTGCATGACAGAACATGTAGGTCAGGAGCGTCCAGGGTTTCAGTAGCAGGTCATTAGGATTGGCAGACAGCGCCAGCAATGACTGCCAGTGGAATCCACTCACCACAAAAAGCAGGCAGCCGAGCCGCCAGAGCTGGGTAAGGAGATATACAGCTACGGAGATGTAAATAATCTTGCCGTAAATGGGTAATTGCTTGTATTGAATCATAGCGGTCAGAATTCATGACGCCGCTCGTTGCGCCAAAGTAGAATGAGCAGGAAGCCGAAAAGCATGCCTCCAAGATGTGCAAAGTGGGCTACATTATCGCCCGTGGTGCCAGCCACGCCGGCAAACAGCTCAAAGACGCCATAGCCGATTACGAGCCACTTCGCCTTGAGTGGTATAGGAGGGAAGAGGAGGAAGAGCTGTGCGTTGGGGAACATCATGCCAAAAGCCAGCAGGATGCCGAATACAGAGCCTGAAGCGCCCACGGTAATGTAACTGTTGACATAGGCTGTACAATAGTTGAGCAGTTCGCCGTAACTCATAGCGCTGATCTCACCGAAGGGCACCTGTGGATTGAAGCTGGCAAGGGCACGTGCCATGGCATCATGCATACCCCACCGCCAGGTGAGCTGCTGAACAAGGGCGGCGCCTACGCCACAGACCAGATAGTAGATCAGGAATCGTTGCGGACCCCATACCATCTCAAGCAGGCGTCCGAACATATAGAGCGAGAACATGTTGCAGAAAAGATGGTAGATGTCAGCATGCATAAACATGTAGGTAAACATCTGGAAGTTATAGTAGCTGTCAGCATCATAGAAGTGCAATCCGAGATAGCGTCCCAGATCGATACCCTTGAGTCCGAACACGTAGTCAGCCGCCAGCATCAGCACGTTGATGATGATGAGATTAGTGGTGACGGGCGTGGACTGCTGCCCCGTGAAGTTATTTTGTGAAAAAGCCATACTCAATAAATATTTTGGCGCAAAAATAGTGCTTATTTTGTAAAAAAGTGCATGTCATGGCCACAATTTTACCTTTTTAAATAAAAAAAGTTGCATTTCGGGCAAAATTGTATTATATTTGCACCGATTTTGGAGAGTTTCGCCTCTTTCAAAACGAATTAATAAACTCCTTCGTCATAATGAAAAAATTTTTGGGTGCTAAGTTCACCTCCACCATCAGTATCGCACTCGTGCTTTTTGTCATGGGTCTGATGACCATGGGCGGTCTTGTGGCTATGCGTCTGGCCAAAGAGCTGCGTGAGCAGTTTACCATCACAATCACGGTCAGTGATGGTGCGAAGGATGACTATGGTGCTACTATGGCTAAGAAGCTGGCGAAGGCTGACTTTGCAGCAGCCGCTATCTATGTCAGTCCGGACAGCGCCCTGAAGGTGCTGCAGACGGAACTGGGTGAGAACCCGGAGGAGTTTCTGGGCTACAATCCGCTGCCTGCCACGGTAGAACTCAAGCTGAAGTCTGAATATGCAGAGAATGACAGTATAGAGAACATCGTGAAGGATTTACGCCAGACGTACAAGCGTAACATCGAGGCAATCGACTATAACAGCACGCTGGTCAATGACGTGAATAACAATCTGCGCCGTGTAGCCATGGCTCTGGCTGTGCTGGCGGCGGCGCTGCTGCTGATCAGCATCTCGCTCATCGGCAATACCGTCAGGTTGTCATTGCATGCGGACCGATTCCTCATCAATACCATGCGTCTGGTAGGTGCTACGGCATGGTTCATACGGCGGCCGTTCATCCGGGAACATGTGCTATGCGGACTTGTGGCATCAGCGATTGCCCTATGCGCCCTGGCGGCATTGATCTACGGCGGAATGAGCCAAGGCATGACGGCAGTCCTGACCGAATCCCTGCTGCAGCCTTTGCCTCTTGCCATCCTGGTAGGCGTGGTCATTGCCCTGGGCATCCTGATTCCGGCGTTCGCTGCTTGGCATGCGTGTGACAGGTATCTTGGCCGTTCGGTAGATGAGCTCTACCTGATGTAGCCCTCCTACTCCCAAACTTTTAACTTTTAACTCTTAACTTTTACAACGTAAATATATGCGTCTTTGTTTAGGTAAACTTAATTTTATCATCATGGGCATTGCTGCCCTCCTCGTTCTGGTAGGTTTCATCATGACTGGTGGTGCCTCAAGTACTCCTGACCATTTCAATCCTGAAGTGTTCAGCGACGCTCGCGTTATTTATGGCCCGAATATCTGCTTCTTCGGCTATCTGCTTATGATAGTAGGTATTTGCGTTAAGGGTGATTCAAAGAAAAAATGAAAGTAAACAATGGATTGGATACAAGCACTCGTATTGGGCCTTGTGCAGGGCCTCACTGAATATCTGCCGGTATCATCAAGCGGACATCTTGAGATCGGCAAGGCACTCCTCGGCGAAGGTGCTGAGGCAGGTGGACTGACCTTTGACATCGTAGTACATGTGGCTACAGTACTGGCTACTCTGGTGATTCTCTGGAAGGAGATTGTATGGATCCTGGCGGGCCTCTTCAAGCCACTCAAGGGTGGTCAGCTCAATCAGGAGCAGAAATATACGCTCAACATCCTGGTGTCAATGATTCCGGTGGGCGTGGTTGGTCTCTGCTTTAAGGACAGTATTGAGGCACTCTATGCTGACAATATCCTGCCGGTAGTAGGCTGCTGTCTGCTGGTGACTGCCTGTCTGCTGGCTCTGACCCACTACTACAAGCCACAGCCTCGTGAGAATATCTCGCCTCTGCACGCCTTCATTATTGGTATTGCCCAGGCGCTTGCTGTTCTTCCTGGCTTGTCACGCTCTGGTTCGACCATTGCCACCGGCCTCCTGTTGGGCAACAGTCGTCAGTCTTTGGCGCAGTTCTCTTTCCTGATGGTGATCCCACCTATCCTGGGTGAGGCGCTGCTTGACTTCAAGCATATCGTGGCTCCTTCAGCCGAATATCTGGCAGAGCATGGCATTGAAGAGCCTATCGGAATGGTGCCATTGCTCGTGGGCTTTGTGGCTGCCTTCATCAGCGGTTGCTTCGCCTGTAAGTGGATGATTGCCTTGGTCAAGAGGTGCAAGCTGATCTACTTTGCCATCTACTGCGCACTGGCAGGTCTGTTCACACTCTTCTTCCTCTAATATGTTTCGAAGCCAGAATAAGTGAAAGCCGATGAAAGCATATAACTTTATTGAGGGAGAGATACTGGCATTTGACAAGCCACTGACCTGGACCTCATTCAACCTGGTCAAGGTGGTGCGCAATAATCTGAGCCGCAGGCTGGGCATCAAGAAACTCAAGGTGGGTCATGCCGGAACTCTCGATCCGATGGCAAGCGGTGTGATGATCATCTGCACGGGCAAGGCTACCAAACAGATTGACCAGCTTCAGGCTGGGACAAAAGAGTATATCGCTACGTTGCGTCTGGGATGCACAACGCCATCATTTGATGCCGAACATCCCATTGACCAGACCTATCCCACCTCACATATCACACGAGAGAGGGTGATGGAGGCGCTCTCTCGCTTCAAGGGAAGCATCTGGCAGGTGCCGCCCGTCTATTCGGCATGTAAGGTGGAGGGCAGGAGAGCCTTCGACTATGTGCGTCAGGGTGAAGAGGTGGAGCTGAAAGCCAAGGAGCTGGTAATAGATGAGATTGAGTTGCTTGACCTGCACCTGCCGGAGCAGGGAATCCTCTCAACGTTGGCACCCGAAGTGGCACTTATGGCACGCGAGGGTGTGGACATTAAGGACTTCAGCCGGCGCAAACAGCGTGTGGAAGATCTGGGTATCATCCCCCGCAAGCAGGCAGAGGATGGAGAGGCACAGAATCCGGAGACTGACAGCCCGCAGCCAGCAAGCAAGGCCGTAGCCGACGCCGAGGTGAATCCGGATACGTTGAGCTATATGACCATTCGTGTCGTTTGCTCGAAAGGAACCTATATCCGTGCTCTGGCAAGGGATATTGGTGAGGCACTACAGAGCGGCGCCTATCTGATAGGACTGCGTCGCACACGTGTTGGTAAGTACCATGTAGATGAGTGCCTGAAGATAACCAACGTAGAGCAATGGGCACGTGAGGTGCCCGTAGTTGAAGCACAATAAGAAGAATTTTATCCATAAAAACGATAGTATAGTGAAGCTTTCTCAGTTCAAATTCAGGCTCCCCGAGGAGCGCGTCGCATTATTGCCTAGTGATAGGCGAGATGAATGCCGTCTGATGGTGCTCCACAAGAAGAGCCGCAGAATAGAGCACAAGATTTTCCGTGACTTCATCGAGTATTTCGATGAGAAAGATCTTGTATTGTTTAATGATACTAAAATTTTCCCAGCCCGTCTGTATGGCAACAAAGAGAAGACGGGAGCCCGCATTGAGGTGTTCCTCCTGCGTGAACTGAACCCAGAAATCAGATTCTGGGATGTACTGGTTGATCCGGCACGAAAGATTCGTATAGGAAACAAGCTCTACTTCGGCGAGGATGAGAGCCTGGTGGCAGAGGTCATTGACAATACCACCTCACGAGGCAGAACGCTGCGATTCCTTTATGACGGACCTCATGATGAGTTCATCGAGGCACTTTATGCCTTGGGTGAGACTCCAATCCCACCATCGCTTAAGGAACGCAGAGATGTGATTGATGAGCCGGTGGATGATGACCACCCATTCACTGACCGTGAGCGCTACCAGACAATCTTCGCCAAGAATGAGGGCGGCGTAGTGGCTCCACAGGCGGCTCTGCACTTCAGTCGTGAGCTTCTGAAGCGTATGGAGATCAAGGGCGTGGACTTTGATTTCATCACCGTACACAGCAACCATGGAAACTTCCGCGAGATTGACGTGGAGGATCTTACCAAGCATAAGATGGACTCGGAGCAGATCATCATCAGTGAGGAACTGGCTGAACGTGTCAATAACGTTAAGCAGAGCGGCCATCATGTATGTGCTGTGGATACTTCAGTGATGCGTGCCATCGAATCGACCGTCAGCACTACGGGTACGCTGAAGCCATTCACGGGCTGGACCAATAAGTTTATCTTCCCTCCATACGACTTCTCCATCGCTGACTGCATGGTTGCCAACTTCTACGAGCCTTATTCGACTCTGCTGATGCTTACCGCTGCCTTTGGTGGTTATGACTTCGTGATGGAGGCCTATAAGATGGCTATCAAGGAGGGTTATATGTTTGGCACTTATGGCGATGCCATGCTCATCCTGCCAGATTAAGCCCTGGATGTCGGACTGTCCGAATTTCTGACTTTGGATACACATAATATATATATAGGACTGGGCTCAAATCTGGGCAACGGACCTCGTAACCTGGATGTGGCTCGCGGATTGCTGTGTGAACGGGTGGGTGAGGAGCTTGCTTGTTCGGATTATGTGGAGAGTGACCCGTGGGGGTTCCATAGCGATCATGGCTTTACGAATGCCGTGGCTGCCTACCGGACTGCTCTCCGTCCGCTGGAACTGCTCGACGTAACGCAGGAGATAGAGCGTCTGCTGGGACGCCGTCACAAGCACAAACCTGGCGAACCTTATACGGACAGGATCATTGACCTGGATCTGCTGGAGTATGATGACCTGACGTATCAGGATGAACGGCTCACCCTGCCGCACCCGCTGATAGAGGCAAGGGACTTTGTCAGGGAGCCACTTATCGAATGTAAGAAGAAAATTAAAGAATAAGATGAAAAACGGATTTTTGAAAACAGTGCTGGCTGTCATCGTCGGCATGATTATTGTGGGAATCATCAGCACGATGTTCACCACCTGTGTATTTATGGGAATTATATCTGCTGCTTCATCGGCTGGTGAAGAGACTACTGTGGTCACCAAGCAGGGCGACGTCATGCTGCTTAAGATCAATGGCGAGGTGACAGAGGTGCCAGCCTCTATGCCATTTGCCTTCGATGTGTTGAGCGGCATGAGCATGAATGAGGGTTTGAGCCTGCGCGGCTACCTCAATGCCATCAGCTGTGCAAAGCAGGATCCAAACATTGCCGGTATCTACCTGAACACAGATGATATGACTGCCTCCCCTGCAACCTATGAGGCACTCCATGACGCGCTGGTAGATTTCCGTTCTTCGGGTAAATGGATCATTGCCTATAATGACAACTACTCAGTGGGCCAGTATTATGTGGCCTCTGCTGCAGACTCGCTCTTTGTCAATACCATTGGTGCGGTGACACTTGACGGTATGTCTTCTGTACTGCTTTATCCAAAGGGATTGCTCGATAAGTTGGGCGTAGATATGCAGGTGTTCCGCGTAGGAACCTTCAAGAGCGCAGTAGAGCCTTATATGGTAGAGCATATCAGCGATGCTAACCGTCTGCAGACTGAGACCTATCTGCGTAACATCTGGAATGTGATGATGAGTGACATTGCCGAGACTCGTGACCTTACAGTGGCACAGCTGGACAGCCTTGCTAACCTCGCAGTCAGCTATATGCAGCCTGATGAGATCGCAGAGACAGGTCTGGTGGACGGACAGTTGTATAAGAGCGACGTGGAGCATATCCTGCTTGAGAAGATGGGTGTGGATAAGCTTGAGGGTCATGCTGTGACAGCTAAACAGATGGTTACTAACTATGACAGACTGTTCCCAGCAGCAGGCAAGGAAAAGATTGCTGTGATCTATGCCAATGGCGAGATTGCTTCAGAACGTCAGGGTATGGATGATCAGATCTACTATGAGTCGCTCATCAAGACAATCCGTTCGGTGGCATCAGACAGCGGCATCAAGGCTGCCGTACTGCGTGTGAACAGCCCTGGTGGTTCTGGCTTCGCGAGCGAGCAGATCTGGAAGGCTCTCATGGATCTGAAGGAGGCAAAACCTCTCGTGGTGAGCATGGGCGACTATGCCGCTAGCGGTGGTTACTATATCAGCTGTATGGCTGACTATATCGTAGCTGAACCTAATACGCTGACTGGTTCAATCGGCGTATTCGGTGTGATCCCTAACTTTGGCGGCGTGGCTGGAAAGCTGGGCGTCAACTTTGAGGAGGTCAAGACCCATAAGTTCGGAACACTCACCCCAATGCGCAAGGCTACAGAGGCAGAGCGTGCGCAGGTACAGAAGGGCGTGGAGACATTCTATGAACTCTTCACCTACCGCTGTGCTGAAGGTCGTAATATGGTTCAGGACAGCATCAAGGCTATTGCCGGTGGTCGTGTATGGACTGGCACCGATGCGCTGAATATCGGTCTTGTAGATGAGCTGGGCGGACTGGATGTAGCATTTGCCAAGGCTGCAGAGCTGGCTGGACTTGAGGTAACTAACTGCACCCGAGATGACTGGCCGCGTAAGAAGACTTCGATGGAGACCATGATGGAACTCTTTGTCGAGAAGGCAGCTGACATCTCTCTTCGTGTGGCAGATGCTATCATCGGCACCAATCCTGCTGACCGTGAGGCACTGAAGTTCATTGAGCATCTGCAGAAGGCTGACCGCATTCAGGCGCGTTCTTTTGATGCTGTAGTGTTCTAACCAATAAATCCCGATACTCATGTATTTGCCCAAAGTGCATACCTTTCCGTTGCTGGTACCATTCTCCTGGCTGTATGGCCTGGTGATATGGTGCCGCAACCGCATGTTCGATACTGGAGCCAAGCACTCCGAGTCATTTGAAGACAAAGTGCCTGTCATCTGTGTCGGAAACCTTGCGGTGGGAGGTACGGGCAAGACTCCTCACACGGAGTACCTCGTTGACCTCCTGCAGCGTAATGGCATAGGTCCGATTGCGGTGCTCAGCCGCGGATACAAGCGTCAGAGTAAAGGGTTCTTGCTGGCGTCACAAGGCGTGACGGCTGCCAAGCTGGGCGATGAGTCATACCAGCTCTACCGTAAGTTCCCGAATCTGATGGTTGCGGTGGATGCTGACCGCGTGCATGGCATCCGTGAGTTGCTGAAGATGCCCGTTCCGCCTGCCGTCATCCTGCTTGATGATGCCATGCAGCATCGCTACGTAAAGCCAGGACTGACCATCTGCCTTACCAGCTATAACCGCATACTCTATAAGGACAGGCTGCTGCCTGCAGGACGTCTGCGTGAACCGATGCAGAGCATTAGTCGTGCTGACATCGTGCTGGTGACCAAATGCCCGGGCGGACTGCGCAGTGAGGAGGAGACGGAGATACTCGGCAATCTGCCAACCCATACCGAACAGCCTGTACTCTACAGTGCTTACCGCTATGGCAAACTGGTGAACCTGGCTACGAACCAGCCGTGCGACATTGATCACTCCACCCAAGTGCTCATTGTGGCAGGAATTGCTGACCCGAAGGTCATGGAGCAGTATGTAAGCACACATTACCGTCTGCTTGATATTCTGACCTACAGCGATCATCATCACTTCACCACAAAGGATATCAAGACCATCAGCGAGCGTCTGGACAACGTGAATCTGTCCGGCTATTGCACAAACGACAGCGGCAAGAAGCCGGTAATCATCACCACGGAGAAGGATGCATCCCGTCTGGTGGACCATCCTGCCGTGAGTGAAGAATTGCGCAGCAGAATCTATTTCCTCCCTACCGAGGTCTATTTCCTCCAGGGACAGGAGTCCAAATTTGACAAGATCGTGCTCGACTATGTCAAGAAACCAAGGCAATAATTGGTTATAGTTATGTGTCCGCCGTAGCCCCACATAACTTTTAACTCTTAACTTTTAACTCTTAACTTTTAACTCTTAACTCTTAACTTTTAACTTTTAACTTTAATCCGCCATGTTACAGAAAATCAATGAAACCGCTCAGTATATCCTGAGTAAAACGGACAGACGTCCGAAGACCGCTATCATTCTGGGTACAGGACTCGGCCAGTTAGCCTCTCAGATTGAAGACAAGATTGAGATTCCTTATGCAGAGATTCCCAATATGCCGGTTTCTACGGTGGAGGGTCATTCCGGTAAACTGATTTTCGGCAAGCTGGGAGGCAAGGAGATCATGGCAATGCAGGGCCGCTTCCATTACTATGAAGGCTACTCAATGAAGGAGGTAACTTTTCCTGTTCGTGTAATGAAGGCTTGCGGCATCGAGACACTGTTCGTATCAAATGCAGCAGGCGGAACCAACTCCTCTTTCCGCGTGGGCGACATTATGATCATTGAGGATCATATCAACCTCTTCCCCGAGCATCCGCTGCGTGGCAAGAATGATCCTACTATGGGCGATCGTTTCCCTGATATGACAGAGCCTTATGACTTTGAACTGATAAAACTGGCAGAGCAGATTGCTAAGGAGAAGGGCGTGCACTTGCAGAAGGGTGTATATCTCGGTACTCAGGGACCAACCTTTGAAACACGTGCCGAATACCGCTACTTCCGTGCTATCGGTGGTGATGCCGTGGGTATGTCAACCGTTCCTGAGGTCATCGTGGCTCATCATGCCGGGATGCGAGTGTTTGGCGTCTCTGTCATTACGGATCTGGGAGGCTTCGGTACTCCAGAGAAAGCCAGCCATGAGGAGGTACAGAAGGCTGCAAATGAGTCGCAGCCTATCATGACCATGATCATGAGCGAAATGATTAAGCGAAGCTAAAAATGGAAATCAAAGAATATGGAGAGTTCGGACTGATACGTCATCTGACGGAGCAGTTCCCACTCAAGAATAAGTCATCCCTCTATGGCGTAGGCGATGATTGCGCCATCATAAGTACCGATCCGGAGGAGGGCGAGATGGTGGTCACTACTGACCTGCTGCTTGAAGGCATTCATTTTGACCTTACTTATTGCCCGATGCGTCATCTGGGCTATAAATCAGTGGTAGTGAATCTGAGTGATGTGTACGCCATGATGGGAACCCCTCGGCAGATTACCGTATCACTGGGCATCTCAAAGCGTTTCAGGGTAGAGGATCTTGAAGAGTTGTATGCTGGTATTCGTCAGGCTTGTGACGTGTATGGCGTGGATCTTGTAGGTGGTGATACGTCGGCATCGATGACAGGACTCACTATTTCAATCACCGCCATCGGTGTGGCTAAGAAACCGGTACGCCGCAGTGGTGCTCATCCGAATGATCTGATCTGCGTGTCGGGCGATCTGGGTGCTGCCTACATGGGCTTGCAGTTGCTGGAGCGTGAGAAGGCAATGTTCATGCAGGAATACAACGATTGGAAGCGTACGCATACTGCCGATGAGCAACCCCCACAGTTTAAGCCGAAATTCGAAGGCAGAGAATACCTGCTCGAACGTCAGCTGAAGCCAGAGGCTCGTAAGGATATTGTGGCTGCCCTTCAGCAGGCAGGCATCACGCCAACTGCGATGATGGATGTGAGCGACGGTCTCAGCAGCGAACTGCTTCATATCTGCCAGCAGAGCCATGTGGGTTGCCGCATCTATGAGGACCGTCTGCCAATAGACTATCAGACCGCAGTACAGGCAGAGGAGTTTAACCTGAATGTGACCACTGCTGCCATGAATGGCGGAGAGGATTATGAACTGCTCTTCACCGTGCCATTAGCACAGCACGATCTTATCCAGCAGGTGCCTGGCATTCGTCTCATTGGTCACATCACAGACGAGAAACTCGGCGCTGCCATGATTACCCGTGATGGCAACTCTGAGATCATGCTTAAGGCTCAAGGCTGGAACGCTTTCACCGAATGATGATACGCAAATCCTCCCTCATTACAGTTATCGTAGAGAGGGAGGATTTATTATTTAGGTAGTCAGTCAAAATTAGTTTATAATAAGTAGTTGTTCAAAATTAATTGATATTATAATTGATTTTTTTATATCATACATCTTTTTCGCTCTTGCGCGCATTTTTGCACTTTATCTTCAGCCACAATGTAACATTGCTCCCTCAGAGAAAGTCCAAACCTGCATCACAATAGCTGAAAAATATGTATGATTAATTTTGAACACCTACTTATTTCTCTCAAATATATATATATCGCAGAGAAAAAGGATTGAAATAGAGTTTTCGCTATCGCGGTTTATTCGCAGCAGGTGAGGACAATCCGCGTCAGCGAAAAAACTTCCTTTCACTCAGCTTACTCTGCGAGAGATAAAAAATTTATAAAGTTATTTTTGAAAATTACTTATAATTCTCTTCCTTATTCTTTCGTCCAGATTCTCAGGTTCAGGTTCAGCTGTTCTACGATGTCGATCATCAATTGCAGGGCATAGAAGTCTTTCTTGACTTCCTCTACCGAATACTTAACCTCAAATCTGTTGGTGGTGGAAGGCACCATGATGAGCATGCAGTTGTCATGGAAAGAGATGGACATGTCCCAGCAGCTTAAATCTCTCTTGAAGGTGGTGAACATGTGCAGGATTCTCTCCTGCAGGGCAGGGGTGAGCAGGTATCGCGCCTCCTGGTCGTTATTGGTGTAGGTGCGGAATTCGTCTTCGAACCTTACGTCCTCAAGCGTACATCTGCTCAGTCCGGAGAAGAGTCCCAGATGGGTAGCCAGACGGAACTTCTCGCTCGAAAGCAGCGTGATGCCATTGAAGTATTTGTTGAAGTCCGCTTCGAACACAAAACCTTTGAAGTCAGTAACTTTTACCTGTGACTTTCCGCTCTGCTGCATGTGGTAGAGCTCCACTTCGCCATAGGCAAACTTTGTCTTTCCGACTTTGCCTCGGATAGTATCTTCGTTGTTGAACCTCTCGCCCCATCCGCAGTCATACAGCCTCGATGCTTCGATCATATCCTTGGACAAAGTGCCTTCGGGCTGGTAGGTGGCCCCAGGACAGATGGCATCGACAATGATGGGCATCACCTGTGCCTTGTATTGCTGGTTGCGCTTGTGGTGGTAATAGATGCCGAAGGTGGCCCAGCCAATGCCGAAACTGATCAAGAAAAACCAGAAGCTGAAAGTGCCGGATACGCAGCAGATGATCAGTGTCAATGCCAATCCGAGGAAGATGCCATAGACCAATGTGTCAGTCACAGATTTGCTCCTGCTTCCATCCACCTCTGCCACCTTGTCGCGCACCTTAGCCTCGACTTGTGCCCAGAGTTCTTGGTTCATTTCCATAGGCTCAGAACTTCACTTCTACATTCTTTCGTTTTTCTGGAGTATTCTCAAGCAGGGTCTTCTTGACAAATCCAAACATGCCGGCAATCATATTGGTAGGGAAGGTCTGGAGCGAGGTGTTGTAGTCGGTCACAGCTGCATTGAAGCTACGTCGAGCTGCAGCCAGTTGCTCCTCTGTCTCATTGAGTGTGCGCTGCAGGTGCATGAAGTTGGCCGAAGCCTTCAAATCTGGATACTGCTCCACGGTCACTCTCATTCCGCTCATCAGCTGGCGCATAGCTCCGTCCAGCTCATGCTTCTGCTCATCGCTCATCTGAGCAAAAGGGGTGTTGCGCAGGGCTACGAGCTTGGTCAGCACACTCTCCTCGTGCTTCATGTAGCCTTTCACTGTCTCCACCAGATTAGGGATGAGGTCATAGCGCTTCTTCAGCTGCACATCGATGCCGGCAAAGGCATTGTCTGCTTGATTGCGCTTCGTCACTAAGCCATTGTACATTCCGACAAGAGCAAACGCGATAAGGATGATGATAATCAATAGTACCATGATAATAAAGGATTTTAAGTTAATACTGTTCGTTTTTCTTGATGCAAAGATAAGCATAATCTCCCGATAAACAAGAATTTTGACAACATTGTCACAAAAAACTCAGTATTTTTTTGCTATTATTCGATTTCTCATTATATTTGCAGCGTAACACTAGAAAAACTTAGGACAAAACCTTCACGGCAGGATGCGTTCGTCAGGCATTGAAGGAACATCAAAAGAATATTGAATTATGAGCAATGCAGACATATTCAACATCGCAGCCATTCTCCTTGCTGTCATCGGAGTCGCTATAGAAATTTATCAGATCTCGAAGAAAAGATCAACTAAGAAGAAAAAGTAGGCGAAAATACAGGTGCGTTGAAAAAATATAGAATATTTAACTGCAAAAAACACTACATCTCTACATTCGTGCTCATAGGGAACTATTCATCAGATAGTTATGCGATGTAGTCATACTTCCAACACTACATCCACACTACATCTGCTGATACCTGTAGTGAGAATGTAGTGTCATGTAGTGTGACTACATCCAATAATTGTGATGTGAATCAAGTTCTTATGAATGGAAATGTAGAGATGTAGTGTTTTTGCGTGATGTTACTTTCGTATGTGCTTGTCATTAGTGACTCAGGAAAGTGATAGATTATAAATAAGTAGTCAGTCAAAATTAGTTATTGGAATATGTCATCGTAGGTGGTATGCCCGAAGCAGTACAAACATTCCTTTCGACTCATGATGTCAACCAAACCATTGCCATACAAAAAGGTATTCTTGAGGAATATAAGGTTGACATGGTAAAGTATGCCCGGTCGGAAGACAAGCCTCGTATACGTGAATGCTTTGAATCAATACCCCGACAACTGAGTCGAGAAAACAAGAAGTTCACTTACTCTGTTGTCCGCAAAGGTGGACGAAGCAGCGAATACGTCGGCAGTTTACAATGGATAGAGGATGCTGGTATTGTGCGTCGCTGTCATAACCTGTCAATCACAGAACTGCCATTAAGTGGCAATGCACTCCAGGATTGCTTCAAAATCTATATGGCGGACACTGGGCTTTTCATCAGTATGCTCGATGAAGGCACACAGTCGGATATTCTGCAGGGCAATCTCGGCAGTTTCAAAGGGGCAATATATGAGAATGTGATGGCTGACATCCTTGGAAAAATGGGGCGTAAGCTCTATTATTACCATAAGCCTGACAGCATAGAGATCGATTTTGTCATGCGTTATAAGGGAGAATGCTTTCCATTGGAATGTAAAGCCAGGACTGGTAATGCAAAATCCATGCAAACTCTACTGAAACATCCAGAGAAGTATCATGTATATCATGCCATGAAATTGGGAGACTACAATGTCGGTCGTAATAATGCTCTTTTGACGTTACCTTTTTACATGGCATTTTTACTGACTGAAATATAACGTATGCAAACTATAATGCGGCCGGACGGAGACGTGAGGCCGCATTGTTGTGTCCGTGATGCGGCCGGACGGAGACGTGGGGCCGCATTGTTGTGTCCGTGATGCGGCCGGACGGAGACGTGAGGCCGCATTGTTGTGTCCGTGATGCGGCCGGACGGGGACGTGGGGCCGCATTGTTGTGTCCGTGATGCGGCCGGACGGGGACGTGG